>NZ_JAKJSQ010000006.1:0-96058 GCF_050337105.1 Aliivibrio kagoshimensis | reverse complement strand
GTATAAATTAACTTCAAAACTCTTAATAATAATTTGTCAAATGTAATATTCAAAATCTTCCTTTTTGCTTTTAGAAAGAAACCACTATAAAATCCTTTTTCTTTTTCTTTTTCTTTTTCTTTTTTATTAAATAAATATTTATTGTCTGGCTTAATATCTTTATAGAAGCAATCGATGAATAGTGAAAACATTTGGTTATATCCATTGATATCATGTGTATAGTAATTTCTAAAACCATCGAAGTCTGCTATGAATTTATAATCAGTTAAGCTCATTTTAGTAAATGATATGTTTTTATTAAAGTTTTTTTTATGATGTAAATATTGGTCGTAAGAGATGTGAACATATCTTCTGAATCCCATTGAAAGTGCTTTCCTCCAGAATGCGTCAGAAAGCGTTGTGTTATGAATTTCATTTAAAACTGGAATTAACCCAGCAATGTATTTTTCTTCTTTTGTTCTTAGATATTTTAATTTAGATTTGTAAGCCAACTTTGAATCGAATTCAGTATCAAAATTCACTGAGTCGTCGAATACATTATAATGATTCTTTATCATAAAAACCCTGTTTTTGATGTCGTAAGCTCTAGAAGAAAATATGAATTATAACTTCACTATCAAAGAAATTAATAATGAACACCTAATAATGGATATGTACTAATTAATACTAAATAATTATTTTTAAAAACCCGAATTATTGAATTTCACCCACTATTTGTTTTTTCTAAGAAGTTAAACACAAGTCYGGTGCTAGCTATACCAATTTTTAGTTTAGAGTTCATATATTATTTCATTCTAATATCAATAATTATGGCTACCAGCCCTAATAGGTACCGGATAGCTAGTGTGTAAGTGATATTTGTTAATTCCGCATAGAGTTATCTTGATAGCAGATGCTACTGCCATCACTTAAAGCTCAAGTGTTCATATGTTAATTTTTAACCCCACCTGAATAATTAGTGAAATTCAAGTAATCACGAACTAAAAGTGCTCTCTGATTCTTTGTAACTATACGAAAGATTTATCATTGAAAGATTATTACATTAGAACTGTCCGTTATCAATGTTCTAATATTCACATCAGTTCATAGAATATAAATTCAAAATTCCTATATTGCTTTTAACGGGTTAGACCCAGTTAACTGAAATCATTACTGTCTTTCAAGTTATCCTGTCAACACACATAAATCACCAACACAAAATATCTCGAGCATACATCCTTGAGGTAATCAATAATTGCATAAATGCAGAAGATTCTTGTTCATTTTTATCATTATCCTGCTTACAAAAGTTATTGTTCTATAAGAATATGCAAACATATTATTGGTCCGCATTGGAAGAGCTTAAGCTGTTCAATGCCGTTATTATAGATTACAAACCCTCCGAACCGATACGAAATGCGAGAAGGATAATACATCCAAGATTTAATACTCAATTACTCGTTAGTGCTTTCATTTAACTTTTCCAAATTGGATGCTTTAATTGCCATTTACTATCGATTTTTTCCCAAAGATGTTTAGACCTAAATTTATCGATCACTTCATTATAACGCTCAATCGTTATTCCCATATATTCACAGCAATCTTTGACATACTCATCTGGATACTCACCATCAAATCTTTTGATAAGTGCAATACCTTCATCCCGAGTAATATCACCGTTACGAACTTCTTGTGCTGTATCATATGTTGCTCGACCAATTCCAAATTTAATATGTGTTGTATGAAAGTTTAACCAGTCAAACTTATCATCTAAGCCACTATATTTACTATGACTGCCTTCAGTTCTAAAGTCATTTGGTAAGAAGTTTGTATTTTCAACAGCATAATAATACTCCTCTTGTGGATGCCATTTCAAATAATATCCTAGAAAGTGTAATTCAGTACCTGTTTTATGTAAATCATGAGGATTGACTGGTAAATATGGTTTTACATCAGCATGAGTGAATCCATACTTCTCAATAATATCCTTAACTGAAACGCCACCTAGATAAATATCATCAAAGCTCTTGTCTGATGCATAATATCCTTCATCTCTCGTTGGTTTTTCGTTATATTTAATATTATTACCATACTCTGCTCCATTTTCCCCATACATTACTAACGGGATATCTAAAAGTGTAGAAAGATACATTGGTGCATGATTTTGACCTAATGTAAATGGTTGGAATGGGTGACATAAGTTTTCAAATGAAAGTTTTGATAGCAGTCTATGCAACTTTTGATTTGGAGTAATTGTATAACAAGCAAATCCTGCATCTAACCATGAGTCCATATTTCTACGCCCCATTGGGGTCATCAACTGAGGTGGCCATGTCACCAAAAGTGGATTCATTCCATAATTATACTTTAATTCGTAGGCAGCTCTTACGCTATCTTTACCGCCACTACCTGGGACAAGTACATCATACCTACCATCATTTCTTCTGAACCTATCACAAAGCTCTTTTAATTGCTGATCTCTGTCTTTCCAGTCAATTTCTTTTTTCTTTTCTATCCATTTGCATGCCTCACAAATACCATCATCCCCAAAAGAAATAACTCTTTTTAGTTCATCTTTATTATTGTTATATGCTACGGATGCAGATGGGCGCTGATTACTAATAGTACATTTTTTACAATATTTTACCTCTAATGGTAATCCATACTGTCCAAATAATTCACTCATTGCTCACCTCTAAATACTTAAAAAGTTTTTAAATAGTTTTATACCTGCATCCCTGCTCTTTTCAGGATGAAACTGCACTCCATAGAAGTTATCTTTTTTAACAACAGATACAATTTCATGCCCTAGGTATTCCGTTAACGCTACTATGTTTGTATAATTAACCACTTCAAAAGAGTGCATAAAATAAAAATACTCTGAGTCTAAGTCTTTTAATAATAACGTTTCACCAGTGGCTATAATCTTGTTAAATCCTACATGTGGTACAGGCCCATCACAAACTATCTTTTTTACTTCGGCATTAATAACGCCTAAGCCTTCTGAGCGACCATATTCAAAACCGATTTTTGATAACAGCTGCATCCCTAAACATATGCCTAAAGTAGGCTTCTTACTAGAGGTAATACAATTAATTAGGCCTCGGTCTTTTAATTCTGTCATTCCATCATAAAAACTCCCAACACCAGGCAAAACAATACGGTCTACTAAATCAAAGTCACTCGGCTTTTCAATTATCTGAACTATACCATTAGCTTTTTCAATCGCTTTTACAATGCTATGTATGTTACCTGCATTCCCATATCTTACAACGCCGACTATCGAGCTCATCATGACTCCATATTTAAATCATTTAGATAAGTTTTAATATCTTGTACAGTGCACTGCTTATAATGCAGGATACTAGAAATAGCGACACCACTAGGTTGAGCATATAAAACTAAGTCTCCAATATCCTTCAAAGAACCAGCACCACTTGCAACAACCACAGGTATATTGACACTATTAACAACACCTTTCGCTAATTCTAAATCGAAACCTCTCTGCCTTCCATCACAGTCAACTGATTGTAATAAAATCTCGCCTGCCCCAAGCTCTTCTACCTCTTGTATCCAATCATAGACATTTCTTCCACTTGAAATTCTTCCACAATCAGTTAGACACATCCAAATACTATTTATTCTTTTTGCTTCAATGCTCACACAGACAGCTTGACTTCCGAATATCTCCGCAGCTTCAGTTATTAATTGTGGATTTGATTGGGCAACATAAGTATTAATTACAACTTTGTCGGCACCAGAATTAAATAGTAATTTACAATCACTAATGCTTTTTACTCCGCCCCCGACTGCAAATGGAACATATAGGTTTCTAGCTGTTTCCATTATCGGATCAGGTAATATTTCTCTTTGATACAATGAAGCCACTATATCGATATAGAAAATTTCATCGGCACCTTGACTATAATAATCCTCTGCGATTACATTAGGAAAACCTATTTTCCTTAGTCCTTCAAAGTGTACTGGTTTTACAACATATGGCGGCTTAACATCCAGCTTTACGATTATTCTTGTTTTCATTTTAGCCCTATCGCTTTTAAATAAAAATTATTCATAAATAAATTAAAAATAATTATACGTGCTTTTTAAAAGAAGTTCAGCAATATCAAAATCAAGTTGAGTATCAATATCAACAGATACATCATTTCCCATTACGTAAGCAAATGATTCTGATGTGTAGCAGATTTTCCCTATTTCTTTAAGTCTATATTTATTAAAACAATAAATTGCTCCATTTAAACGATAATACTTATCTAGGTCTTGTGATCGTTTCATTGTTTCTGTAGGTAAGAATTCCCCCATTGATTCATCTTCAGGCAAGGTATTAGACCAAAGCGGCGAATGTTCACAGGGAGTTACTGATACGACCGAAAATGCATCTTTTTTGATAAGTAATTCAAGTGCTTCGTCAATATGCTCAGCAGTACGAAGCGGAGATGTTGGTTGTAAAACAACAACAATATCTATATCACAACCAAATTTGTTCAAAGTATAAAAAAGTACACTTTCTGTTGTGGCTATATCTGAAGATAATTCACCAGGCCTTAATTCAGGAACTTCAACATCATATGAACGAGATACTTCAGCAACTTCTTGATCATCTGTACTAACAAATAGAGTATCAATATATTTACTTTTCTGTGCTGCTTCAATACTCCAGCCAATTAAGGGTTTTCCATTTAAAGTGAGTACATTTTTTCTTGGTAATCTTTTGCTGCCACCACGACCCGGAATTATAGCCATCACTTTTTTTTTATTAATCATTATAATATACCCAAAGTATGAATATCTGCTTGTGCGCGATTAAAATCATTCATACGTCCTATATCTAACCAATATTCATGAATAGGAAACATTAAAACATTATCACGTTCATTCATATGCTGCTCTAGCAGTGTTGGCATATCAATATGGTGGTTTTCAGGAACCGATTGGATCACTTGTGGCGACACAACATAAATACCAGCATTAACAAAATAACGTTGAATAGGTTTCTCTACCATACTGATTATTTTATTTCCTTCACCATTAATTACACCATAAGGTATTTGGTAATCATATTCGCGAACGCACATTGTTGCATCAGCTTTGTTCTCCGTATGAAAATCCAATAAACGCTCAAAATCAACCTTAGTAAGCACATCACCATTCATCATAATCAATGGTAGCTCTTGCGGTAAATCGTCAGGAAGTAAACCAAGTGCACCAGCAGTACCTAATGGAGTCTCTTCATGAACATAGTTGATCTTCACTCCTAATTCAGAACCATCACCAAAGTGTCGTTCAATTTTTTCTGGCATGTAATGTGTCGAAATATAAAAATTAACAAAACCAGCTTTAATAAAACGGCGAATTACTGTTTCTAGGATTGGCTTGTTCCCAATTTTCAGCATAGGTTTAGGACAACTGTTAGTGAGGGGTCGTAAGCGTGTACCAAATCCACCTGCCATTATAAATACAGGATTATGATACTGAGGTTTATCAACTAGTTCATCATGTAGTGATGATAATCCAACTAATTTTCCATCCTTGATAAGTGGAATAGATAAAATATCTCGCTTATTCATTTCTTGGATAAGTACATTTTTATCAGTATCAAACGTGCAAGTAAATGGGTTCTTATTCATTATAGTATTGACAGACGAATCTAATGTTAAACCCTTTAAGAGTCCTCTTCGGATATCGCCATCAGAAAGCACACCAAGAAGCTGATAACCCTCATCTACTACAAGCGCTGTTCTTATAGAATTATCATCAATAATTTGAAGAGCACCTTTAATCGAAAGTTCAGGTTTAATAATGACCCTTTTCCAATCTTTATTCACAGTAAACCTTATTTATTAATCTTGTACCTATTCTAAAAGTAGGGATATAAGCTGCAGATAACTGATTGTTAGTAACATCACAGATACCGGTAAGTTTAATTGTACTGTCACCCACCTTAACAACTACACAACTTGCGTTTCTTCCAACGACTTCACCAATCGTTGCAATATAATTCGGTGCATTATCTATTAACTCAGCACTCTCTATAGCAAATTCTTTGTTATCAAAAAAGAAACGGGCACAAGGACCTGGTTTAGATATTGCTCTTACAAAGTTATAAATTCGCTCACAACCCCATTTAAAATCAATGACTTCATCCCCGAATGTACGGATACCAAAGTAAGTTCCTACTGGATGAATATCTTTTTGTTTTATTCGTTCTACTGATGACGTCGATATTTTCACGATTGCCGAATACAACACATTCGCACACTCGGTAATCGATTTCTCTAGAAGAGTATTATAGGTATCATTCAGTTTAATTGGATACAACCTTTGTTCAATAATATCACCTGTATCTATACCTTCATCAACATAATGAACAGTAATCCCAAATGAAGACTCACCATTAATAAGCGCCCAGTTTAATGGATTGCGCCCTCTATAATATGGAAGAGCTCCAGCATGACAATTAATAAATCCTTGCGGTGCATAATTAATAATGTCCGCTTTTAATATTTGATTAAACGACATAGACACCAAAAGTTCTGGTTTATGTTCATTCATTACTGATAAAAAATTATCTGTATTGACATTTTCAACTGGAATAAATGGAACCTGCAGCTTTTCAGCCCAGCTTTTTAAAACTGGATCTTGGGTATCGAAGCGAGGAACAATGAAGACAATTTCTAACCCGGTAGTATTATATATTAGTTCCAAGGCTTTATGAGACCAAGGGCCATCTGCAAAATATCCTATTCTCATGAAAGTATCTCTTCTTTTTTAAATGTCTTCACCGCTTTTTTACCAAGCAGCCCCCAATAGTCATAAGGGCTTATTCCTGTTCCTGGCCTTTTTATTGTAATATTTTTACTTGTAAAAATATCTCCTTCAACAATATCTATAGCAGCGATAATACTTTTCCTAGCCACTGCTATATTTTTAGTTTCTGATTTTGCTGGGCTTTTAATCCCATTTCCCAAAGCTTTTTCAACCTGACGAATAGCTAAAACCATCGATGCTAGCTCAGCTGGTTCTAAAGATGCTTTGTGGTCTGGGCCATCCATGTTCTTATCAAGTGTAAAATGTTTTTCAATTAAAACAGCACCACGTGCAACTGCTGCTATTGGAATGATAATCCCTTCACTATGATCAGAATATCCTGCTGGTAAATTAAATGCATTTCCTAATGTATCCATTGCTTTAAGATTGATATCATCTATTGGTGCTGGATACTCAGTTGTACAATGTAATATTGTCACTTTCTCTTGTAGTAATTGTTGACCTTCACAAGAAGTATAAGCTCTTTGGAAAGCTTCTCTACTTGGTTCTTCATCTTCTTTCATATAGCCAAATGCGATTACCCCTAAGGCTGATTCAACCTCAGCCAACGTTGCCATTCCTGTTGATACAATCAAATCACAGTTCGTTCTGGCGTGTTCAAGTATTAATGGGGCATTAGTTATTTCACCCGACGGTAACTTTAATCGAGTCAAGCCCAAATCATTAACTAAAAAACTTAGACTCTCGGAATCAAACGCTGTTGAAAGAAACTCAATTCCAAGTTTGTTACAGTAATCAATTAATTCTTGATGTATTGAGTAAGGAAGTTCTAGACGTGATAGCATCTGAAGCTGAGTCTCTTTCTTTTTTGTATTAACAACTTGATACTCGGCCTGTATAGCTTCTGAAGATGCAAGTTTACTTGCTTTGAAAGTTTGAAATTTAACAATATCAGCACCTGCCTGATGAGCAGCTTCAATCAACTTTAATGCAAGTTTTTTGTCACCATTATGGTTAACGCCTGCTTCTGCAATAATTAAGGTCATTATCTTCTTACTCCACGTCATTAAAACTTATATCGTAAAACGTTTTACATGGCTCAAAGTTCAGTGATTTGATCATCTCAACCACTTGGCCACTAGTATCACCTTGTCCATATGGATTATGAATAGTCTCATCTGCCTGTTTATAACCACGAGTGACCGCCACTTCAATCGCTTCTGAAATAGAATGTTGATTCGGTTGAGCGTTTAAAACACTTCTCGCCGCTAAACGTCCTTTTTGTCTTGTCCCAATATTAACCGTGGGTACATCAAAAGAAGGAACTTCTATAATACCGCTAGAGGAGTTACCAATCACTGCAGTAGCGTGTGCAACTGAGCTTAAGTAACGAACCTGTCCCAAAGATGGAATAGCGAGAACACGCTGAGCATTGTTGCGAGCGTACTCTTCCAACATAGGAATAATCCGTCGCCCTCCGTCATCAGCATTGGGATACGTTAAGATCACTTGATGTTCACTGTACTCATCCAATGCATCGAGCAGAGCTTGAAATGTGGATTCAGGTGCTTCATCACCCAATGTGACTGGGTGATAAGTAACAACAAAGTAAGGTTTAGTTAGCTTAAAACCGAGCGACTCAGATAATTCATCAACACTCATGAATGTGGCACGCTTAAGATGGTCAAGACCAATTGCACCTACATTTTTGACTCGGTTTGGCTCTTCACCAAGTTGGATAACACGTTGGCGATACGCTTCGGTTGATGTGCCATGTAAGTAACTTAATTTGGTGATAGCATGACGAATCGCGTCATCGTACGCACCTTCTGTAATCTCTCCGCCATGCAAGTGAACAATGGGGATACGCATGATCATTGCCGTTTGTGCTGCGGCTAACGCTTCAAATCGATCACCTAAAATGACCAACACATCAGGCTTTAATCGAGATAGAGCATCTGAAAACCCTAAAACGCCTAATCCCATGCTTTTTGCTGTGCCGACTGCAGAATCTGAAGAGAGCAGAATTTCAATCTTTTCATCAATCACAAAACCATCGTTTTCTATCTGCTGATAGGTTTCACCAAATTCTGGCGATAGATGCATACCTGATACAAGTAACTGCAACTGCAATTGTGAGTCACTTTGAATGTCTTTTAAAAGCCAAAAGAGCAGGCCATACTCTGCTCTTGTGCCTGTAAATACTGCTACTTTTTTATCCATGGGTAGACTCTTCACTCTAGATAGGACTGCTCGGTAAATTAATCAAATGCGCTTCAATATGCTCTGAATGAATTAACTCTCCACGTGGCACATCTTTAAACATAGGCAAACGATGCATCAACTGCCAGATTGGACGAGTCATTACACCTGCGTCGTTAGTCTGTTTAAGCAGTTCATCACGAGCCGAAACCGATGGGCAAATCAGAGCATTGAGCCAATAGTTGGACTGTGCATATTCTGGCTCCACCACAAACTGAAAATCACTTTGCGCAAAAAAATCTTCGTAGCGATTAGCCAATACTCTTTTTTGTGCAAGATATTGATCTAACACTTCCATTTGCGCACAACCCAACGCTGCATTTAGGTTAGGCATACGATAATTAAAACCTGCTTCGTCGTGGTAAAATTCATACGGATGTGGGACTTTAGCAGTTGTAGTTATGTGTTTAGTTCGAGCACCAAGCTCGGACGTTTTACACAGAATCATACCGCCGCCCCCTGTCGTAATGATTTTATTACCATTAAAACTCACTGCACCAAAATCACCGAGCGTACCCGTGTGTTGGCCTTTATAAAAAGAGCCTAAACTTTCAGCTGCATCTTCAACTAAGGCAATATTCCATTTCTGACAAACTGCAATAAGCTCATCTAACTCAACAGGGTGGCCAAAGGTATGCATTGGCACTACGGCACGTATTGCGCGCCTACTCTGTTTATGAATACAGCCACTGTCAGTTACCTGTGCGTTTTGAGTCAGGAATTCATCCATCGCTTTAGGGCAAAGGCCTAAACTGACAGGCGATACATCGACGAAAATAGGAGTCGCACCCATATGATGCAGTGCATTACAGGTCGCCACAAACGTCAAGGCTTGTGTAATAACAAAGTCACCTGGCTGAACACCCGCCATATACAGGGCGGCATGGAGTGCAGCGGTACCATTTACCGTCGCTACTGCTTTTTCTGTTCCAGTATACGCTTCAATTTTTTGCTCAAACTGATCGACAAATTTACCTACGCTAGAAACAAACGTGCTTTGAATCGTTTCTAAAACGTACTTTTGCTCATTGCCATCAAATGTTGGCGCATGCAATGGAATAAAATCATTAGTTTGGTATACATCTCGAACAAACTTTACGATTGATGCCTGGCTCATGGTTTAGCTCTCTACTGTTAATAACGCTAGCAATTACATTTTGCTATCGAGATATTTACCCGTCTCTTTATGCCCAAAATCAGGGATCATCGTAAAGAATAGCTTCACTATCTCTTCCTTGCTCCACTGACGATCAGATTTCATTTGAGCAATTTTCTGCTCAAACAGTTCAAGCAGTTGCTGCTGATAGAGCGGTTCATTTTTAATGATGCCTAAATTCTCAAAGCGTTCCATATCCAAGACTTCATTATCGGTAAAAAACTCTTCGAAATCTTTTTCACCTGTTGTGTCACTTGAAGTGAACAGACATGGCCACTTACCTTGGGCAGGTAATGTTTTTGCTAACTCACGAGCTTCATCTTCGCTTTCGCATAAGTACGGTTCGAAACCTCGCTGCTTGAGATATTTAATCGCTATATCTGCAAACGAAATAAGGTGCAGCGCTTCACTCAGCTTAGGGAAAAAGATATCGCGATTCTCACCAAAGATACATGACATCAAACAGAGCTCACCTGACTCTTGCGGTGTCACAAAATAGCGTTTGATATCATTTGGGGCAACGATTGGCTGATTCTTTTGAATACGTTGACTAAAGCCGTGCAGTAGTGAACCGTCAGAGAAAGCCACATTGGCGAAACGAGCGGTCGAAATAGCTATCTGTTCACTTTTACGCATCAGGAACATCTCCATGATTCGCTTCGATGCCCCCATCATATTGACTGGATTGGCAGCTTTATCGGTAGATACACAGAAGTACTTCTTCACACCAGAATCAATCGATTGTTGGATGGTTTTGTCTGTATTAAACACGTTCACATCGATCATTCGCATCAAAGTAAACGGATCTTTTTCGCTGCGTACATGTTTCAGTGCCGATAAATTAAGCACGTAATCATACTGGCCATCCGCTTTAATAAATGCATCGTACTCAATGGAACCAATATCTAAAGCAAAGGTTTGAAAGTCACCGTTGATGTAACCAAATGAACTACGAATATCGCGAACCAGCTCAACCATGTTATTTTCACTGATATCTACAACATGCAGTTTTTGTGGATTACGTTTGAAGATCTCTTTGGTGACCGCTTGGCCGATAGAGCCTGCACCACCTAAAACAAGAAAGCGAGACTTTGAAACGATTTGAGACAACTCCGTTTCATGGCTAGTGATATCTTGTGTGGATAAGGCATTGGTACGACCAATTAACGATAAGGTACAACCCATTTATTTAAATTCCTGACTTTATATTAAATTACCTAAGAAGTTGTTACTTATTAAGCAAACTTATCCATTTTTCTAAAACATTCATTATTCTCCATCAAATACTGATAACTACCAGCATCGACTACTTCACCTTTTTCCATAAAATAGATACGATCACAATTTCTAATAGTTTTTAATCGATGTGCAATCATTACAATAGTTTTTTTACCCGATAACCTATCGATTGATTCCATTATTTGATTTTCAGTAATACCATCCAAAGCGCTGGTCGCTTCATCGAAGATTAGGATTTCAGACTCAGCATATAATGCTCTTGCTATACTTATCCTTTGCCTTTGACCACCAGATATCTGTATACCATTTTCACCAAGCTGGCTATCTAGTCCTTCAGATAAATTATATACTAGTTCACTCAAACAAGATAACTCGACAGCTTTATTGACTTTATCCCAATCTATTTCAGAGTAATCAACACCAAAGGCAATGTTCTCAGCAATTGTAGAATCTAATAAACTAACAACTTGAGGTACATAAGAAATATTATGGTGCCAGTCTGATAATTTCTCTATTGATTCACCATTAGCTTTTAGGTTGCCACTATCTAATGATAATAGACCACAAAGTACGTCAATTAATGTCGATTTACCTGAGCCTGAATGCCCTACAACTCCAATTTTTTCAAATTTATTGATCTTTAAATTAATTGAATTTAAGGCTAATTGCGTATTCTTATTATATGAAAAACAACCTTCTGAGACTTCCAACGATGTCTCAAATGGAACAACATTCGAGTTACTATCAGTTGATTTTTTTATTGAACTAAATGCCATATCTGTTCTCAATATGTCGAGAACAGATATATTGCCTTTGATAGTAGCAAGATTGTTATATACTTGTTGTAATGAAGGTAGTAATTTAAATGCGGCTAAACCATAAATAGTAAGTAATGGAAGTATAGTCGAGAAATCATTACCTTTAATAATAAGATTTAGCATGATGATCATTATCATACTTACGTAAGCAAGCCACTCCATCATATACCTTGGTGCTCCTGCAATGGTCATTGTGCTTGCCTGAGCTTGTGATTGTTGTAAACTTTGCTTTTCAAAGGCCTTAATAAAGTACTGCCTTTTATCTAATAGAATTGCTGTTTTAGTATTAGTAAATGATTCTTTGACTATTTTACTTTTCTTCTGGTTAGCTTGTGTAACTAGAAATCCATTTCGTTGCAATCTTTTCTTAAGCACTGCTGAGATGAAAACATAGCTAGATACAAAAAACAAAATAACAAAAAAACTTGTTTCAATATCATACGAAAAAATTGCTATACTTATTAATAAAATAAATACCRATCGAGATAGCATATTTACTGCAGGCGTAAGCACACTAAATACTAATCGGTTACTTTCTATAAGAACTTTATTTGATAAATTACTTGAATTATTTTTTATATAATAGACCCACTCACGAGATTGATAAAAATCAAACAACCTACAAGTCAACTCATGGCCAAAACCTAATGATATCTGATTGATTTTTTTTGTCATAATTATTGACAACAATGAACTTACTGTTAAAAGCGCCAATATAACACAGGATATAATGAATAATACGCTGCTAAATGATGTACTTTCGGGAAGTGATATATTCACAAAACTTAAGTACGAATCTAATTTGCTATTATCTGAAATGATCCCCATAAATCCGGCTATCATCCCAATGGTAATAAGCTCAAATAATGAGATACCTACAACCATTACTTGTAATATAGCGAGCCTTCTTCGTTGTTCTAAAGATAGAATTGCCCATAATTGTTTAATTTTTCTTATCATTTTATTGAATTACTATCCCACATTTTTAATTTAAGTACTTTATATGTTACGAAAATCATGGACATCGCTATCAATACGGTCAAATAACGGTTACGATTTGACGTCCTCATATTACATACTCACCTTTAAGCTGTTTGTATTTTAATATGTTCTAGTAGCGCTTTTTCTATCTGATGTTATATCTAAACGTATGACTCTTTTATCTCTTGATAAATCACCTCTACATCAAAGGCTTAGCTCAACCATGTCTTAATGTATCAATATTGAATTGAATCCATAAATAGGATTGGTTACTCACTGTTTTGCTTCCAAGTTGCTTTATGAATGTATTAGAAAATTGGAAATGGTCTACAAATCGGGCATCGCCAGTCAATTATTATACAGAAACTCGATCTATGGCAATGCAAATCGGAGACCTCATTATGCCATAAATTCACATGATTTTCCTGTGGTCTGCACACGCTACCGCCCTGAGGTTATTCGCATCCCCAAGGCGCACAGACTGTATCTGTCATCAAATTGTTTGTAAACTAGGTACTCTATCTACACTGCTCTAAATAATATTGCTCTAATGCTACAAATTGTTTCTTACCATCAACGGTTGCTATCGGCTTCACCACATTGAGCATCTGAAGCATGCCTCTATAGATATCTTTCTCTGTAATCACCGTGTCTATCGACATAGTTGTTTGATAACTGATCCAACACGTTGAAACGAGATGCAGTGTTTTCGTTAATGCTACAACCTCTTCATCTTCTAGGTTTACTAAACCTGTATCTCGAAAACTGAACATTATACTTACAAGGTTATCGTGCAACTCTTGCTGAGCTTTAAGATATTTTTGCTGTAACGCCTTATCACGGCTCAAAATATTGGGTAAATTACTATAGAGAAATCGATAATTCCACATCAACATAAAGATTGAGTCTAAATAATTCTGCATGATATGGAAGGTTGGCATAATACTCTTTTGTTCACTCTCACCAATTGCTGGGAAACGCACCTTTAAATCAAGCGCGTATTGGTCGAAGATCGAATGAATGATCTCCTCTTTATTGTGAAAGTGATAATAGAGATTACCAGGACTGATTTCTAGATGTGCAGCTATGTGGTTGGTGGTGATGTTACGTTCACCGCTTTGGTTGAAGAGCTGCAGGGCACAGTTAATGATTCGGTCTTTGGTTTTCATGTTGTGCTACTGCCTTCCGCTTGTCTTCAATATTTCATTGTTCACAGTATAGCGGAAATGGTAGGGAGTCTGAAGTGTTCAGATCGCTTCGCTAGCAGAATTCAGGAGACTATACGCTACGCTAACTAGAACGCTACGCTCTAGAGACTATAAAGTCAAAAGCCCTTGCTCTTCTCCTTTTGGATAATTGTGGCGATGATTTTTGCGATTTGTCTGGTTTCATTTACTAAAAGAGCTGCAGGTTCCTTTGGTACGCTCGATGTTTCAATCGCTATCAGCAACTGCGTAAGCAGTTCACCACAAGATCCTTTGGCATAATAGTAAAATCGAATTTTCTCCTTCACTGTTTCCCTTTCCTCCCCCTCGGATATATTTGACGGCACAGATAGCGAAGAGCGCAATATTTGATCTTTTAATGCAAAATTCCTATTCCCTTCAAATAGCTCGATAACGTCACAAGCCAGCCGAGCAGACCGTTGCCATACCTTCAGTTGTTCAAACAGCATTTCTACTTACCTTTAGATAATCATACTCAATGAGAAACTAGAAACTAGAAACTAGAAACTATATGAGCACACTCAGCAACGGCGTTCTATTCTTTTTTCTTTTATAGTCTCTAGTCAGCGCAGCGTATAGTTTCTAGTATCAAACCGCGACGCACACCACGTTTACGTCTTGATGAAGACAATTCAATCAAGGTTAACCCTGTGAGCGATCTTTCTTTATAGTCTCTAGTCAGCGAAGCGTATAGTTTCTAGTATCAAACCTCGACGCCCACACGTTTACGCCATGATGAAGACAATTCAGTAAAGGTTAAGCCTGTGAGCGATCTTTTTTATAGTATCTAGTTAGCGAAGCGTATAGTTTCTAGTCTCCAACTCCCGTTCAAACTCCTGACGAACCTCATCCTCCCCATGTACCACAACCACCTCCTTGCGCCCCTCCTCAATCCCTTCGACAAATTTGATGAGATCAGCTTGATCAGCGTGGGCTGAATAACCGGACATGGTGTGAACCTGTGCATTCACTTGCACATTATGATCATCTATCCAAACAGTATCTGAACCATTTTGCAGCTCTCGGCCTAATGTGCCATGAGCTTGGTACCCTGCCAAAATAACATCCGTGCGCTTATCGGGTAACAGGGCTTCTAGATAATTCATCACTCGACCGCCGCTGCACATACCACTGGCCGCCACAATGATGCAGGGATCAGCAGTGGTTTTTAACCGGTTAACAATCTGGCAGTGATCGTTATGGCTCTCTATGGTGATGCATTGTTCAAAATCTAAAGGGTGCCGTTGATGACGCAGTTTTCTCTTCGCTTCTTTGCTCCACAGCTTTTTAAAGCGGCGATACTGTTTGGTCACTCTGCTGGCTAGCGGCGAGTCGAGGATAACTGGAATCGTTGTATTGATGGCGTGTTCATAAATCAAGTGTTCAATATCGAACAGCAACTCTTGGGTTCTGCCCACTGAGAACGCGGGGATAATAATCGCCCCGCCATCTTGCAGTGATCGCTCGATAATTTCCTGCAAACGGTTTGCCCGAGTCTCTACGTTATCGTGCAGTTTGTTGCCATAGGTACTCTCGATGATTAACAGGTCGGCACGTTTAGGAGATATGGGATCGGCCAACAAGGGTGTATTGCATGGCCCAAGATCACCAGAAAAGACCATGACTTCATTATTGGGCAGTTTTATTTCAATATAGGCAGAGCCTAAGATGTGACCAGCCGGTTGGAATCTAACGTATAGGATTAAGGGGCCAAGAGAGAGTCTATGCCATTGATTATATGGAATAGGTTTTATCTGTTTCTTGATCAGCTCTAACACGCTTTCCCTCTGAGAGGCGTTCAGTCCTAATTGAAGTTTCAAGCCATCATCTAGCATCAGTGGCACTAACTCTGCAGTTGCCGGCGTGCAATAAATTGGTTGTTTGAACCCTTTGGCCAGTAACCAGGGTAAGCGGCCGATATGATCAATGTGAGTATGGGTAAGTAGCAGTGCTTTGATGTGACCAATGGGGAATTCAATATCAAGTTTGCGCGGTGTTCCATTACTATCTTTCGCATCCTTTCCTTGAAACAGACCGCAATCTACTAAAATGCCGTAATTGTTAACTTTCAACTCATGACAAGAACCGGTTACGCCATATTTTCCGCCGTGGTGAATGAGTTCGGTTTTGATGTTGGTTTGAGTTTGCTGCATACAAAATCCTTTTCTATACGCTGTCGTTAACTAGAAACTAGATCGCTTCGCTACTATAAGAGCATTTACTGCTTTCTATTCTCTTATAGTCTCTAGCCAGCGAAGCGTATCGTTTCTAGTATTGAGTTTCGAGGCAGGTCTCATTGCAGAGCCTATACGCTGCCGCTGACTAGAAGCTAGATCGCTGCGCTACTATAAGTGCGAAGTTCCTGAGCTTTATTCTTTTATAGTCTCTAGTTAGCAAAGCGTATCGTTTCTAGTATTGAACTTCGAGGCAGGTCTCATTGCAGAGCCTATACGCTGTCGCTAACTAGAGACTAGATCGCTGCGCTGCTATAAGAGCATTTTTGATCTCTACTCTCTTATAGTCTCTAGCTAGCGAAGCGTATCGTTTCTAGTATTGAACTTCGAGGCAGATCTCAATGCAGAGCCTATACGCTATCGCTGACTAGAAGCTAGAGACTATAAGTGCGACCCCTCAAATCTATTCTCTTATAGTCTCTATCCAGCGAAGCGATCTAGTTTCTAGTCTTAACTTTCTTTGATACAATTAGCCCAATTCAAAACTTTCTCGGTAGGTTCAAAATGATCATTGTAACTGGCGGCGCTGGCATGATTGGCAGCAACATTATTAAAGCTCTTAACGACTCCGGTATTAATGATATTTTAGTGGTCGACAACCTCAAAGATGGCAAAAAATTCAAAAATCTCGTCGATCTTGATATTACCGACTACATGGATAAAGAGGACTTCATTGCCCAGATTATGGCGGGTGATGATTTTGGTTCTATCGATGCTGTTTTCCATGAGGGTGCGTGCTCTGCTACCACCGAGTGGGATGGCAAGTACATGATGATGAACAATTACGAATACTCAAAAGAGTTGCTTCACTTCTGTATTGAACGCGAAATTCCATTCCTTTATGCCTCTTCTGCTGCCACTTACGGTGATACCGACAAGTTTATTGAAGCTCGTGAGTATGAAGGAGCATTAAATGTCTACGGTTACTCAAAACAGCAATTTGATAACTACGTAAGACGCTTATGGGCTGATGCGGAAGCGCATGGTGAGACTGTTTCTCAAATTACCGGTTTTCGCTACTTCAATGTGTATGGCCCCCGCGAGCAGCACAAAGGTTCTATGGCATCCGTTGCCTTCCACCTCAATAACCAAATGAATGCGGGTGATAACCCAAAGCTGTTTACTGGCAGTGATCAGTTCGAACGTGATTTCGTCTATGTAGGCGATGTTGCAGCAGTCAATCTGTGGTTCTTGGAAAATGGCGTATCGGGTATTTTCAATTGCGGTACTGGTCGTGCAGAACCTTTCCGCGAAGTAGCAGACGCTGTTATTAAACACCATGGCAGAGGCGAAGTTGAGACGATTCCTTTCCCTGAGCACCTAAAAGGCGCATATCAAGAGTTCACCCAAGCTGATTTAACCAAACTTCGAGCTGCTGGCTGTGATGTTGAGTTTAAGTCAGTTGCAGAGGGTGTTGCGGAGTATATGGCAATAGTGAATCGCTAGAAACTATATGCTACGCTGACTAGAACGCTTCGCTTATAGAAACTATAAAAGCAAGAACAAAACAGTCATACTCGCTCTTATAGTCTCTAGTCTCTAGTCTCTAGTCTCTAGTCTCTAGTCTCTAGTCTCTAGTCTCTAGTCTCTAGTCTCTAGTCTCTAGTCTCTAGTCTCTAGAAAGCATTAATGAATAATTGGTAATAAATGAAAATATTAGTGATTGGCCCCTCATGGGTGGGTGATATGGTGATGTCTCAATCACTGTATATCACTTTAAAGCAGCAATACCCGGATGCCATTATTGATGTGATGGCGCCTGCGTGGTGTAAACCGATTTTAGAGCGTATGCCAGAGGTAAGCCAAGCAATAGGGATGCCGCTTGGTCATGGGGATTTTAATCTGCTTGGTCGTAGAGCACTGGGTAAAGAGTTAGGCAAGCAGGGTTATGATAGAGCCTATGTCTGCCCAAACTCTGCAAAATCCGCTTTGATTCCTTGGTTTGCTAATATTCCACAACGTATCGGCTGGAAAGGCGAGATGCGTTACGGACTACTCAACGATCTGCGCAGCAATAAAAAAGCGTTTCAATTTATGGTTGAGCGTTACGTGGCTTTGGCTCACCCTAAAGCAGAGATGATTGATTCTAGCTCATTAGGTGGATTAGACACCTTACCTAGACCAAGCTTAACGATTGATGACATCACTCAAAAAGCAGCAATTGAGAAGTTTAACCTCGACACAACAGCAAAAGTTATTGGTTTATGCCCTGGGGCTGAATTTGGCCCAGCGAAAAAGTGGCCTGAAACGCACTATGCCGAAGTGGCTCACGTTATGTGTCAACAAGGCCATCATGTGTGGCTATTTGGTTCAGGAAAGGATCTAGACAGCTGTAACGGCATTAAAGAGAAGGTTCCTGCTGAGTTCCATACTCAAATACATGTTCTGGCCGGACAAACCAGCCTGATCGAAGCGGTTGATCTTCTGGGCGCTTGTGAAACCGTCATCAGCAACGATTCTGGTTTAATGCACGTGGCAGCGGCAGTCGGTTGTAATGTCGTGGCGGTATATGGTTCTACCTCTCCTAAATACACACCACCACTGGCGAAAAATGTCGACATTGTCCATACCGATATAGAGTGTCGCCCATGCTTTAAACGTGAGTGCCAATTTAAACATTTGAAATGCCTCTCTGAACTTTCTCCACAACAAGTCCTTACTAGTATTAAGAAACTGGAAGCGATTCAGGTCAGTTCATGCTAATTCGAGTCTTTTATACGTTAGTACTCACTCTTGCTGCGCCGTTGCTGTTATTTGGGCTCTATAAAAGCAAACCCAACAAGCCCAAGTTTGGTCCACGCTGGAAAGAGCACTTCGGTTTTACTCCCTCTCTTACTTCAAATGGTCGCCCACTGTGGATTCACGCGGTTTCTGTAGGAGAGTGCATCGCTGCTATTCCACTGATAAAAGAGTTAAAAGAGAGAAACCCAGAGCAAACCATTGTTGTCACTACTACTACCAGCACTGGATGTGAACAGATAGAGAAACTCGGCGATCTGGTTGAGCATCGCTATATGCCGATTGATTTCTCTTTTGCTGTTCGAGGTTTCTTAAAAGCAGTAAACCCAGAAAAGATGCTAATTATCGAAACGGAACTGTGGCCAAACACACTCCATACGGTTCACTCTGCTGGCATTCCAATCGTTGTCATCAATGCTCGCTTGTCTGAAAAATCTTGCCAGAACTACGCTAGAGTTCAGCCACTGTTCAACTTACTTTCCCCATGCTTAAGTAAAGTATTGTGTCAATCACAGGCCGATGCTGATCGTTTTGCACGTTTAGGGGTTAACTTAGAGCAACTTGAAACTACTGGCTCTATAAAATTTGATATCCAGATATCGGATGTGATCAAACAAAAAGGCAAAGAGCTCAGAAATAAACTAGGAAATGACAGGCCTGTATGGATTGCTGCTAGTACACACAAGGGTGAAGACGAGCAAGTGCTTGCTGCACACTTAGAAGTGTTAAAACAACATCCAAATGCTCTGCTTATTCTTGTACCCCGCCACCCAGAACGCTTTGACAGTGTTTTTGAGTTGGGTAAAAGCTTCGGGGTTAATAGTGTGAAACGGACCTCTAATGATTCCGTCACTTCTGAAGCTCAAGTCTACCTCGGTGATACCATGGGAGAGATGCTCGTGCTTATGGGTGCTGCTGATATTTGCTTTATGGGTGGTAGTTTGCTTGGTGGTAAAGTTGGTGGACATAATGTATTAGAGCCTGCAGCATTAGGAATGCCAATTATCTCTGGTCCGAGTTATTTTAATTTTCAAGAGATTGTCTCCTTAATGAGCAAAGATACTGCCATTAATATTGTTAATAACAGTACTCAGCTCGCTGAAAAAGTAACTCTACTCCTCACAGATGCAAGTCTTAGAGCAGGGCAAACTCAAAAATTAACCAAAATTGTTGCAATGAACAGTGGCTCCATTTCCAGCACCTTAAGGCACTTGTTGGCAGTAGGAAAGAACTAGGATTGAATATGTCTCATCACTACTATTTTGTTCAACTCAGAAGAAGAGCCATTAAGAAGTTTATCAAGCTCACTCATAAAGAGTCAGATTGGTATAAAATTGATTACTGGCCTGATATCAAGGTCACTGGAAAAAAAGTCTTGTTTAGAAGAAAGCCTCTGAATATCCAACGCTTCTCCGACATGTCATTAGATGTAACCAAAGAATCCACGGTTAATATTATAGGCTCAGGCCCCAGTGTTAAAAATCTGGATATGAATAAGCTACACAATCATAGTAATATCTTCCTCAACGGAGCAATCAGCATCGCGACAGAGCAAAACCTGCCCGTTTTTGCTCATGTCGTTATGGATGCCACTTTTGTTTACAAGCGTTTTGACCTTCTACAATCTTACTCAGAAAGGACAAAATTGATTGTCAGTTTGGGGGCGTTATGCGCGATTGCTGAACGAGACCTCTCTATTATTGAAAATAATGATATCTATCTATTTAATATCGATCAATTTTCAGAAGAGACTCAGTTTACTGATAACCTAGATGATGGAGTCGTAGATGGTGGCACTGTTATGGCTATTGCCGTGCAGGTCGCTTTTCATCTAAACCCGAAGCGTGTCTGTTTGCTTGGTTTAGATATATCAAATGCTAAAGAGCCTCGTTTTTATGAGAATAACCAGAACATGCAAAAGTGCGGGCTACTTAATGACTATAACGAGAAAATCCTTCCCTTTATGAGCAATGCCGCCAATTTGTTTCAAGATAGCTCTATTGGTATCTTTAACTGTTCGCCAATATCAAAACTGCCTTTTAATATAATTCCTTATAGTGATTGTTATGAAAAATAGTATTGGAAATAGCTCGACATCGTACAAAGTGACCTTTTTGACTTGATCAGTTAAAAAAATCAGATTCGTTATACATAGTGCTGATTTTTTCTTTTATTTTTTCATCTGACCAGTTCCACCATTTCTCTTCTAACAGTTGGTTGATCGTATTGCTATCAAACCTGTACTTTATCACTTTAGCAGGGACTCCTGCGACAATGGCGTATGGTGGGACGTCACGGTTAACTACAGAGCCTGCCGCAACAATCGAACCATCAGCAATATTTACCCCAGGAAGAATTGTTACATTTGAGCCAATCCACACATCATTCCCAATAATTACGTCACTTAACTGTTCAGGAATTTGCTTGCTTTCAGGTATAAACCCTCTATTTTTACTATAAAGAATCGAGCTTGTGGATTTAAAATGAATAGGGTGGTTACCTGCAACAATAACAACATGCGGAGCTATAGATGAGAAAGAGCCAACGGATTTTAACAACTTCGCACCATTCATTCTGACACTCCAAAAAGCCTTATAGCCAATAGTGGATTTACCTACAGAAAAGCCACAAAATTTGGAACTTATATACCGATGGAGATCATCCTTTTTATGTCCTCTTAGGTATATCAAAGCGAAATAAGCTATTGACTTAATAGGATGAAAAATCCTCTCACCATGTTCTCTTTTTGAAATATATTTACCACAAATATTAAGAAGAAAGAGATCTATTTTATTAAATTCATTTTTCATCACTATACTCAAATTATCTATGCGAACTACGTGGAACGATTATAATAATACTTTCAACTCACTCAACTTTAATGCTTGACGATCTTTATCCGATAACATCGGCTCATCACTTAACGGCCACTCTATCCCAATCTCGGGATCATTCCATGCAATAGAGTGTTCCGCTTGCGGATTATAGTAATCAGTACACTTATAGACAAATTCAGCTTCATCACTGGTCACATAGAAGCCATGTGCAAACCCTTCCGGCACCCAAAGTTGACGCTTGTTTTCGGCAGATAGAAATTCACCAACCCACTGACCAAAAGTCGGCGACCCTTTCCTGATATCAACGGCCACATCAAACACTTCACCAGAGATAACACGCACTAACTTACCTTGCGTATTTTCAGTTTGGTAATGCAACCCGCGCAGAATCCCTTTTTTGGACTTCGAGTGGTTATCTTGAACAAAGGATGTTGGCTTCCCCGTAACTAACTGTTCAAACTGATTTTGGCTCCATGTCTCCATAAAAAAACCACGCTCATCACCAAATACTTTGGGTTCAATAATTTTTACATCGGGTATTTTGGTATCAATGATTTTCATATTGTTCACTTATAGTCTTGGATTTGATTGAGCGCTTGCTGCCAATCGCTTGCTTCAATGGTAAATTCTCGAGATATTTTACTGCAATTCAGTTTCGAATTCACAGGTCTAGTCGCTGGCGTAGGGTAATCAGAAGTTGGGATATTACTTAGTGTTGGCGCTTTATTAACTACCTTATGCTCTGCTGCTTGGTTGAAGATATCAGCAGCAAACTCAAACCAAGAGACGTGTGGCAAGCCTGAGAAGTGATAAATGCCCCAATTGACCTGTTGTTTTTCCTGAATAGCCTGGGCAATCTTTATAAGCGCAGTGGCAATATCACCTGCATAGGTTGGACCGCCATATTGATCACCCACGATCGACAGCGCTTCCCTATCTCGACCTAATCTGAGCATGGTTTTGACAAAGTTATTGCCATATTCGGAGAATACCCAAGCGGTACGTAAAATAATATGCTTGTCGCAATTTTCTATGACCGCGTTTTCACCCGCTAATTTACTTTGGCCATAAACAGATTGTGGAGCCGTTTTGTCAGTTTCGCTGTACTCCCCTATTTTGTCACCTGAAAAGACATAATCCGTCGATATATGTAACAGCGCAGCACCTGTTTTATGAGCCGCTTTTGCTAAATATTTAGGGCCATCGCTATTTATTGAAAAAGCTAATCCACTCTCACTTTCTGCCTTGTCTACAGCAGTATAGGCCGCTGCATTAATGATGATATTAGGGTTGAATTTTGTCACTAAAAGTTCAACTGCATGCTCATCAGTAATGTCTAACGACTCCCGGTCTACCGCTAACAGTTCAACAACTCCAGTTAGTTTGTTTACTAAACTGGTGCCTACTTGTCCATTACACCCTGTAACCAGAATTTTCATTCTATTTCTTCTCTACGAGATCAAAAAGATAACGGCCATACTCATTTTTTAGCATTGGCTCTGCTTTTTGCTTCAACTCACTGTCACTTAACCAGCCAAAACGCCAAGCAATCTCTTCTAAGCAAGCCACTTTTAGCCCCTGCACATTCTCTATGGTCTGCACAAAAGAGGAGGCCTCATGCAAGCTCTCATGAGTGCCCGTATCTAACCAAGCAAAACCACGACCTAATAACTCTACATTCAGAGAGCCATCCTCTAAGTACATTTGATTAATGCTGGTTATTTCTAGCTCCCCTCTCTCAGAAGGTTTCACTTTTTTGGCAAACTCTACCACTCGACTGTCATAGAAGTAGAGTCCAGTAACCGCATAGTTGGATTTCGGCGTTAACGGTTTCTCTTCGATAGAGAGTGCTTTCATATTGTCATCAAACTCGACCACACCAAAGCGTTCCGGGTCTTTGACTTGATAACCGAAAACCGTCGCCCCGGTTTCACGAGTTGCTGCATTGACTAAGGTTTTGGAGAAAGATTGGCCGTAAAAGATATTATCCCCCAACACCAAACAGCAACTCTGGTTATTGATAAACTCTTCACCAATAATAAACGCTTGTGCTAAGCCATCCGGGCTCTCTTGAATCGCATATTGCAAGCTAATGCCAAAGTCACTGCCGTCACCTAGCAGACGTTTGAAATTCTCACTGTCTTCTGGTGTTGTGATAATCAATATGTCACGGATACCTGCCAACATCAGCACAGAGAGCGGATAGTAGATCATCGGTTTATCGTAGACAGGTAACAGCTGTTTAGAGACACCGCGAGTGAGCGGATAGAGGCGCGTACCAGATCCACCAGCAAGAATAATACCTTTCATACTACTCTCCCTCTCCTAATCGTTCTCGACTGTAAGAACCATCAAGTACTCTGCTCCACCACTGCTTGTTATTTAGATACCACTCTACGGTATGTCTAATACCAGACTCAAAGGTCTCTTTTGGTGTCCAACCTAACTCCCGTTCAATTTTGGAAGCGTCAATCGCGTATCGAACATCGTGACCAGGACGATCAGTCACATAGGTAATCAACTCTTGATAATGTTCTATACCAACCGGTTTATTGGGTACTAACTCCTCTAACAGTTCACAGATAACCTTAACCACCTCAATATTGGCTTTTTCGTTATGGCCACCAATATTATAGGTTTCGCCAACCGTACCCTCGGTGACCACTTTATACAGTGCTCTGGCGTGATCTTCGACATAGAGCCAGTCGCGAATCTGCATGCCGTCACCATATACCGGCAGCGATTTACCCTCTAAGGCATTGAGAATCATCAAGGGGATTAGCTTTTCAGGAAAGTGGTATGGCCCATAGTTATTTGAGCAGTTAGTGACTAAGACTGGAAGCCCGTAGGTACGTTGCCACGCGCGCACCAAATGATCGGATGATGCTTTGGATGCCGAATAGGGGCTACTTGGATCATAAGAAGTTTGTTCAGTAAACAGATCGGTAGTGCCTTCAAGATCGCCGTACACTTCATCGGTGGATATATGATGAAAACGAAAAGCTTCCTTTTTAGTTGGTTCTAAGCTGTTCCAGTAAGCGCGAGTCGCTTCAAGCAAGGTATACGTGCCGACAATATTGGTTTCAATAAATGCTGCCGGCCCATCAATAGAGCGATCCACATGGCTTTCCGCTGCCAAATGCATCACAACATCTGGCTGATGCTCAGAAAATACGCGTTGTAGCTCTTGGCTATCACAAATATCTACTTGCTCAAATGCATAGCGCTCATGATTGCAGACATCGCTTAATGAATCCAGATTGCCTGCATAGGTCAATTTATCGACATTAACCACACTATTTGCCGTACTGTTTATCACATGTCTCACTACGGCAGAACCAATAAAGCCCGCACCGCCTGTAACTAAAATTTTCATTTCACATCATCCAAATGTTTCATCTCTCAATGATTATAAACTTTTTCACGTTCAGGAAGAATGTTTAAGCGCGATTTGTTACTATTCATTTTTGTTTTGGTTGTAATAAATAGTTCACTCTTAACGAATAAAGCACTTACTTACTTACTTACTTACTTAAGAATATCCATGATTCACTCGATTAAACAGATTCGCTTAGAGCAGTGTGAACGTTTCATTTTTGCTTTTTTCTCCGCCTCTTTATACACATCAAAAGCTGGATTATACCTTTCGGCCAGTTTAACGCTGTTACTCTTGATTGTTAAAACGGCTAGCTCTGTTGGTTTTAGGCGTTGGTTGCACGACCACGCTATTGCTAAATGCTCTGTGGCTCTGTTTGTGATTGGTATGGTGACCTCTTTACTTTCTCCTGGTGGAGCTGAGAGTGCTCTGCTCTTTTTTAGAAAAGCCTCTTTTTTACTGCTGCTCCCAGTGATCATCTATCATTTTAGAAAAGAAGAAAACAGAAGGATTGCAATTAAGTGGCTGCTGCTCGGAGTAACCATCAGTGTTCTGTTTAGTTTTTATAAACTGTTTCAGCTTAACGTTTGGAAAGGCCAGAGAGTGGACAGCTTTTGGGATATTGGACGCTGGGGTGAACTGTTAACCTACCTGGTTATATTACTGCTCTGTCTGCTCTCACAAGTACAGCTAGCGAAAAAACACAGAATCGCTTTAGGGTTACTGTTACTGCTCTCTTGCCTCTCAATAATCTTTAATGGTTCGAGGGCGCCTATTGTGGCACTGATCCTTGTGGTCCCCCTGTATTGCTTGCTGTTTAACCGTAAACTGCTTGTCTATACCATCGGAGTCATGTTGGCTCTAGTGGTAACAGCGAGTATCTTCGCACCAAAATCAGTTGATGTTGTTATTCAAAGAGTTGAGAGTATCGGAAACCTTCATACTCATGATTCTAATAATGCGAGAATTGGCATGTGGCGTCATGCACTTCTGTTTCAGCAACACTTAACCAAAGAACAACCGTCATTCCTACTTACGGGCTTGGGACTAAATAATATTCAAGATGAATTTAAAGCCTATTTAACCTCGCACGATATGGCGAAAAAATTGATGAAAAAGACTAACAATCAATTTTCATTTAAAGATCACCATAATGCCACGTTAACTCTTATCAGCTCTAATGGCTTGGTTTATACATTCTTATTTTTGCTACTTATACTGAAAATTTTCTTCGAACTATACAGATCACAACGAACACCACTCTCCAACTATGGGCTGTTCTTGATTGCGGCTTTTTTGATCATGAGTATGTTCTATACCAACTTCATTGAACTTCAGACCATTGTGGTGTTCTTCTTGCTCAGCATCTGTTTGGGGGAGTGTGATTCAAATAGGGATGAGGATGAAAAAGGTTTGGAAGAACGAAGCCTCAGTTAACTAAACACTAACCAAGGCTTCGATTTTAATACAGTTACTTACTAAAACGACTGATCTCTTCCAGTGCTTGTTGCAAGTGGTGGAAGTTAATCTCTTTGTCTTTCAGTGGTCGGTTGGTTTTATCAAGCAGCTGATACTGCCCCGTTGCACCTATCTCTAGAATCGACGCCTCTTCAACAATGGCGTATCCGCTGTAGTTGGAGGACATAATCCATTCACGCTCAACACGCTTACCAAGCAGATCTGCACCTACTGAGTAATCACCGGTATCACTGGTGACCCCTAAGAAGTTTTTCATCAGTGTTGGCACCACATCTTGATGGCTGGTCAGATCATTAGCTTGCCACTTCATGCTGTCGCTGTTGATTTTAGGGCCAAAGATAGCAAAAGGGACCTTAACTTGAGCATCTGTAAAATTACTGTTGTGTCCCCAGAAGTTAAGTTTATTGTCGTTCATCTCTTGGCCGTGATCGCCGGTAATGATCACTAAGGTATTGTCAAGATCGCCGCTCTCTTTCAGTTTATCCAATACCTGCTTTGCTACACTATCAACAAAGTGCACACTAGTTTTATAGCGATTAAAGAATGGCGTTGGATCGCTGTCGTTATTCAATTTCAAGTAATCCACTTTATCTAACATCGGCTCATAGCGATGCGCGTAATCTTTCGGGAAGTCATACCCGTGCGGCGCATCATAAAATAGGAATGAGAACGCCGGCTTGCTCTGATCTCGATTGCTGTACCACGCCAACCAATCTTCGGTCAGGTTCTTATCGAGATCAGATGGTCGCTTGCCTTGAGAGCCAATTCTCAAATCAGGCACTTTACGGAAAACGGTTTGGCTAAACTCGGGCTTTCTAAGCTGCGCCGCGGTAAAAATGCCCAAGTCGTAGTTGAGATCCTGCAAGCGGTCCATTAGTACTGGGGTCTGTTTATTGGCTAAGAATCCATGCCAATAGGTGCCTGAAATACCATAAAACAGGCCGAATATCCCGGTACGCGTGGCGTTGCCAGAAGCGATATGACGGTCAAACACCATGCCCGATTGCGCGTACTGCCACATGTTTGGGGTGTTTTCTGCGTTAAAGGTATCTGCACGCCATGAATCGACCACTAGCAGCATAATGTTCATCGGTTTCTCAACCGCGGTGGTTTGCAGCGGGTTCAATGGATAGTTAAGATCACTTTTGCTGTTCAACTTCATCGATTTTTGGCGCTCAATCGCCGCTTCATCAATCCAACCATACTTTCGCATCATGCTGTTTGATGTTGCCGGATAGAACAGTGGTAGATAGCGCTTAACCATCGTCACTGGTTGATAAGCATTTGCAGCGGCCCAGATATGAATACCATGGGTTGCCAACAAAGCAAAAAAGGTCACTAAGGCAAACTTTCGACCTAAGCGGTGCTGAGTGATACCAGCGGGTTTTTCTAACCAACGAATCAGGGAAAATTGTGCCAATACCAGCAGCAATACGCCGCCAATTACCGTCAACCAAGTGACCAGAGGAAAACTCACCACTTGTCCAGACATGACCAATTCAAGCACTACCGCATTAATATGGAAGCGATACTGAGCAAATACTAAGGTATCAATAAACAGCGCGCCAACACCTATCGAGGCAATAAGCGCCTGCAACACATTTCTTGGTAACTTACCAAAAAAGAGGGCGGGCAGTGAAATCAATCCAATAACCAATGCCAGCAGAACCATTTGACTGAAGGTACCGACAACAATAAAGGTCGCTCCCATAAAGTCAGAGGGAAACTCTGGCAAGAAAGCAAAGTATCGTGTGGCTATCATCAATGCGAGCAATGCATTAACTAAAATAAACCAACCGTGGGCGTGAAAGCGTTGTTTTATAGGCACTCTACAATTACTCCAAAAAATGTTGTTCCGAGGCTAGATGTTGTCTGTATAAATCACAGTTCGACATTGTAGCAACTCTATAAAGTTTCGTTCAGCTTTTCTTTTTCATGTTCAAGCGGCATAATTCTAACTTACTCAATTTTGGACTCCGCTCTCACATGGCTCTTTTCTCTTCTGCTCCAAAATCCATCTGTATTTTAAGACTTTCAGCAATTGGCGACGTCTGCCATGCCGTTTCTGCTGTGCAAGCGATTCAATCTCACTGGCCGAGCACTAAGATCACTTGGATTGTCGGAAAGATTGAAGCGCAACTGATTCATGATCTGCCCAATATAAACGTGGTTGTGTTTGATAAAAAAACAGGCTTCGCTGGCATGAAACACGTTTGGAAGCAGCTTGGTGATCAGAAATTCGATGCTCTGCTGCATATGCAGTTAGCGCTTCGAGCCAGCATTCTCACCTTAGGCATCAAAGCCAAGTACAAAGTCGGATTTAATCGTAAAAGAGCCAAAGAGGGGCAGTGGTTATTCACCAATAAAAAGATCACCGATACCGCTTCTGCCCACGTTCTGGATAGCTTCTTCTCTTTTGCTCAGTTTATTGGCGTTCCAAAGTCAGTTCCTTTCTGGAATATCCCTCTTTCTGCTGACGATAATGATTTTGCAATCAATGCGTTTCCTACCAAGGGTAAAACAGTGGTTATCTCACCAGCCGCTAGTAAAGATGAGCGAAACTGGTCAATGGAAGGCTATGCACAAATTGCCGATTACGCATTAGAGCAAGGTTGTAACGTGGTGTTATGTGGATCCCCTGCGCCAAGAGAGATTGAACTTGGTAAGCGTATTACACAGAAAATGAGTGGCGAGGTGATTAACTTAATTGGCAAGACCTCCCTTAAGCAATTAACTGCTGTGCTAAAACGCGCCGATGTAGTGATTGCCCCTGATTCAGGTCCTGCGCATATTGCCACCACGCAAGGCACTCCGGTGATTGGGTTATATGCCCACAGTAACCCAAAACGTACTGGTCCCTATAACGATCTCGACAGAGTGGTCAGTGTGTATGAACATCATGCCCAAAAACAACATAACAAACCGATTGACCAACTGGCTTGGAGTACCCGTGTAAAAGGGGAAGATCTCATGTCAGACATTACGGTTGAGAGGGTAAAAAACAGCCTATCACCTATTATTCACTCGCAGCATTCGGAGTAACTATGCCAACCAACAGCACATCCACAGCCACTCTCGCGGTTGCATTAATCGTCAAGAATGAAGAGAAACACTTAAAGGCGTGTTTAGATACCGTGAAAGATTGGGTGGATGAGATCGTGATCTTAGACTCGGGAAGCAGCGATGCAACAAAAGCGATCGCTTCAGAGTACACCGAGAAATTTTTTGTGAATGAAGATTGGCAAGGATTTGGCACGCAGCGTCGATTGGCTCAGCAGCATATAGAATCGGATTTCGTATTGTGGTTAGATGCCGATGAACGCGTCACGCCAGAGCTGAAATTGAGCATTCAACAAGCCGTGACCGACAATAAACCCAATACCCTGTATAAGATATCTCGTTTAAGTTGGGTATTTGGTCGCTATATTCGTCACTGTGGTTGGTACCCTGATCGCGTGGTGCGTTTATACCCGGCCACGCTAACTCAATATGATGATTCGTTGGTGCATGAAAAAGTTGAAATTTCAGACACGATGAACGTTGAGAACCTCTCTGGGGATGCGATTCACTACACCTATAACGATCTGAACCACTACCTGGTGAAGTCTGCCGGTTACGCCGAAGCTTGGGCCAAACAGAGAGAAGCTCGCGGTAAAAAAAGCAGTATTGGCCAAGGTATCACTCACGCTATTGCTTGTTTCGTGAAGATGTACATCATCAAGGCGGGATTTTTAGATGGTAAGCAGGGATTTTTACTCTCCCTGCTCTCGGCGCATTCTACGTTTGTAAAATACGCGGACTTATGGATTAAGACAAGTACTGCTCCGCCCAAGGATTAACCTCAGTGAGAGTCTTATTGATATCGATAAGGCTCATATCCGCTTCGCTTTTTTCATCTCCGCTTTTTGGTGGACAGAAGGCTAAATGACGCCCTTCTGAGTTCAGCGGCAGCCAACGTAACGGCGTTGATGAGCGTTTATTGGGGAAGAAGCCTATAGTGGGAACATCAACTGTCGCTGCAATGTGCAATGGACCAGTGGAGCCGGCGATAAAGAGATCAGCACAGGCGATCGAACAGGTAAAGTCCACCAAACCGTCATTTTTATCATACACCGCAACCTCAACACCTTGCTGCTGTAACTGAATTTTTAACTCTTTGGCTTTTTTCTCTTCGCCCGGTCCAGCGGTTAATACCACCTCCACATCCGCCTTTAAACCCATAATCAGCTGTGCGTACTGCTCTAGTGAGAGATTATTCGATGACCCGCCAGTACCAACATGCACATAGACCCATGGTTTGTCGGCTGAGAGGCTTAATTGCTCGACCAACTTCTGTTTCTGTTCGGCGATTAATGCACTATCAAAGGTAAAAAACGGCGCGCTAGGCTCAACAATATCAACCTTGTGCTCTGTCAAAAAGGTTCGGACTAAATCCAAGTTATATTGATACTCAGGTTTGGCCGATTGAGAGCGTTTTTGCTTAATTCGGCGATTATAAAACAGTTGAGCAAGCTTAGTTGCAGGGGCTAAGCGATAGGGAATTCGAGCTTTCCACACTAACAGAGCATTATAGGTGGTTGAAAACAGATTGATGGCGGCGTCAAAGCTCCCCTGCTTAATCTCATCAACCAGAGCCTTCTGCTGCTGTTTGTCAGCATTTTTGGTTGAATCTATGATCACACTGTCAATCCAAGGGCACAACTCTGCAAGATCCTTGGTATATTTAGGCACCAAAGCTGTCACATGACAATCGGGCATCGACGCTTTTAGCATCGCAAAACTCGGCCATGCCAGCATAAAGTCGCCAATTTTGTCGTTTCTAATCACCAGAATTTTTTTCATGTCACTTCTCTAATCGTGTTTTCATCATTCATACCCATTATCTCGTTTTTTACTGGTTTTTCTAACCCGTTTTTGCCATTTTTGATACTATCTTTTCAATGACATCAAAAAAACAGTATTGAGAGTAGCATGACAACACGAGTAATCTACCCTGGAACCTTTGATCCTATCACCTATGGCCACATCAATTTAATCGAACGTTCTTCAAAAATGTTTGAGCAGATTATCGTCGCAGTGGCCGCAAGCCCAAGCAAAAAAACCATGTTTATGCTTAATGAGCGGGTGGAGATGGCAAAACAGGTTCTGGCACATCTTGATAATGTCACGGTTGTTGGCTTCTCAGGCCTACTGGTGGACTTTGCAAAACAGCAGCAGGCGAATCTACTGATCCGTGGGTTACGGACAACGATGGATTTCGAATATGAGTTTGGTCTAACTAACTTATATCGCCGCTTAATGCCAGATTTAGAGAGTGTTTTTCTTACCCCTTCTGAAGAGTTCGCCTTTCTCTCATCAACCATTGTTCGTGAAGTGGCGCTGCACGGTGGAGACGTATCACAATTCGTTCCTCCTTTTATTGCCCAGCAGCTCGCCACTAAAAAAATTAGCGAGTAACTTGATCGTTAATATAGAGCGTCGCCAATCGTTGATAGTCGTTCCCCACATTGGGTTGGTTGTTTTCGCTCTCTGTTAACTCTGTGGTTAACATCGTCTTATCACTCCAGCGATAGAGCTTCTCGGGCTGTTTATTTTTAAACACCCCTTGCTCTGTCAGAGTGAGCTCAGGGTTAAAGCCAAAAGAGAACGTATCACTCTCAGCTAACATGTTTCTTCCCCCAAGGGATGAGTAATTCGCCTCAGATAAGCTAAACGCATACAGGGTGGGGAAGATATCTTTGTGTGAGCCGACTCGTTTAGGGTCATAGTGTAACTCAACCCTCTCTTTGATCGGCTGCGGTAGATAGAGGTAAAAAGGAACGGCATGCTTTAACGCCAAATCATCCGGCTCTTTAAGTGTAAAACCACGGATTCTATGATCACCCGTTGCAGCGATAACAGTTTGTTTTCCTAAATCAGAATTTTTTATCGATGCGATAAAGTTACCAAGAGAATCAGCCGCATATTGATAAGTTGACAGCAACGCCTCCGCTTCCTCTTCACCATCCCCCATCCTGGTTAGCAGCTGTTCACTCGCTTTAATCGGTTTTACAGAGTAACTGTTTGGCGCTTTATAGGGGGTGTGATTGGTGACCGTCAATAGGTAGATAAACAGTGGCTGCTGCGCCTCATCTAATAGTTTATTGGCTAACTTAAACACGTACTCATCGGGCAGGCCCCAAGCCGCTGCATATTGTGCCGACTCAGGAAAGGCATCCTTAATACTGTTTTCATCTAGCACTAAGTCAAACCCTTGCATAGGCAGATAGTTGGCCACATTACGCCACATGCCATTGCCTGCCGTAATAAAGATGGTTTTATAACCAGCCTGTTTGTATGGCAGCATGGCTCGGCCTTCAATCACCTGTTTTTGTGCTGATGAGTGCCCGATGGTCGGCACATTGCTTTTGGCTACCATGTTTACAATGGTATCTATGGTGGCTGAAGTTTCTGCTAAAAATCGAGTAAAAAGATAATCATCGTCAAATGCCGAGCGTAAGCTTCCCAAAACATCATTACGAGGATAGTCATCTTCGATCAGCACATTAGCCCCCATACCTTCCATCAAGGCCATCACAACATGGGGCTTATTCTCTGCTAAATAGCTATTTTTTTCGGTGGTAAACTGAGTATTGGGTTTACCGAGTACTTTTTGCATCTGCGCTTTTAAGGCAGAGGCATCCACAACATCAAATTTTCCCTGATTTTTGTAGTCGGTTTTCGCCCACTCAAGGGCTAATAACGCATTGGGGGTTATTTTATTGATAATATCCACTTCTGAAACATGGGCGTGATACCGTTTCAGTGGAAAGGTTCCCAACGATCCTCGGGCAAAAAAAGCAATACCAAGTACACTAATAATCACTAAGCCAGTCATAACCCCTTTATGACGTTTGACGTCATCAACTTCAATACGATTGACATTCACCCTTTTCATCACGGCCACATAAACCGCTGTGACCAAGATGGAAGCTAGAAACGAGCGAATAATGGGGTAATCAGCCCAGGCATTTTTCATCACCGCTTCGGTATCATCATCAAAGAATCCATACACAAACAGATCAAAATGGTTACCGTAAGTTTTAAAGTAGTAGTAGTTACCAATCGAGAAGGCGGTGACTAAAAAGCAGATCACTAAGCCATACCAAGGAAATATGGCACGCAGTTTCGAATAGAGTGAAGAGAAAGAGGCGGTAAACAGTCCAAGCAGAAATAGCGGTGCAAAGGCAATAGCGGCCACTTTAATATCGAAACGAAAACCGGTAAAAAAGGCACGTTGTAGATCACTGCTTTTTTCGGTAAAAAGATCCAAATGTCCCACATTCAAGAAGAAGATCACTCGAGCACAAAACAGAATCAAGGTAATGGTGAGGATTTGAACCCAAATAGTGTGATTCAAGTGACGGGTATTTTTCAAAAACATGGATATTGATGCCTATAATTTACAAACTGCAGCTCATAGCATGCCACATCAGCATCGAACGCTATTGATCTCTAGATTAACTTTTGGCATTGCTCACAGTAAAAGCTGTTTCTTTGGCCAATCTTCATCTCTACAATGGCTGTTTGACACTGTAAGCAAGGCTCTCCCGTTCGTCCATACACATAGAGTTCTTGCGCAAAATAGCCGGGCTTTCCATCTGCTTGTGTAAAATCTTTTAAGGTAGTACCACCTTGTTCAATGGCCGCGGTTAATGTCTTTTTAATCTGCTTTAATAAGGTATCCAGTTTATGTTCTGATAAGTCACCAATTGGCTGCAAGGGATGAATTCCCGAAAGAAAAAGCGCTTCGCTGGCATAAATATTCCCCACGCCTACCACCACCGCATTGTTCATCACAAACTGCTTGGCTACTGTTTTTTTATTCTTCGCTTTTTCTACCAAATAATCGAGGTGAAAGTCGTCACTTAATGGCTCTGGGCCTAACTTTGACAGTACTTTATGTACAGCGCCTATATCGGCCCATAACCATGAACCAAATCGCCTCGGATCGTTATATCGCAGCACCACGCCACTGGCCACCTCAAGATCCACGTGATCATGTTTACCCGCCGTTTCTCGCTGATGTAATATTCTCAAGCTACCAGACATGCCTAAATGAATAATGGCAGTGCCCTTCTCTGTCTCAATCAATAGATATTTGGCTCTACGGGAGATTTTGGTAATCACGCAGCCTACGAGACGTTGCAACTCTTGAGGCACCAACCAGCGCAGTTGTGGCTGCCTAACCGTAATATCACTGATGGTCTCACCGACGAGGTATGGCGAGATACCCAAACGGCTCACTTCAACTTCTGGTAACTCAGGCATAATATCTCCTTATCTTCATGCAGTATTACGGTGTAGGCCAATTAAAAAATAGATAGTCACTCTCCACCGTTACCGCTATCGGATCCGCGAGACCATTTTTAAATAACCAGAAGGTTGGCAGCTGATAAACAGTAATGCGTTGCGGCTCTTCATGATCCTCGATCCAAACCTCAACCGTTGACGGCAGAGGCAGAGGTAGCTTCTTTCTCATCTCATCGGTAACAATACTGCCTTGAAGTTCACTCCAGTGTTGCACCACTTCTGCTATTTTTTGCTGTTCAAGGCTGTTGTCATCACTTGAAAACCAATGCCCCTCTTTTTGCGTGATTGAGAGCTGAGGGAAGTTGATGCGATAAATTGTACTGTTTAGTGGTAGCAGATAGGCTGTTGATTGGGAGCTTGTTTCAGGAGGCGTCAGATGTTTACTAATGATATTAGGCAACTGCAACACCGCAATAAACGCAATGACAAACAGCATCAATAGATTATTCCAACCACGACGCGAGAGTTTCATAAATTCCTTTACTGTATGAGAAGAGTTATCCATTCAAGATATCACATGTTTGGCTCTCACCTCTTTTTTCAAAACAAAAAAAACCCAGCAACAAAGCTGGGTTTCGATACAAAATAAACTTAACTCAAATAATTATTTGATTTTAGCTTCTTTGTACATAACGTGCTGACGAACAACAGGATCATATTTTTTGATCTCCATTTTTCCTGGCATGTTACGTTTGTTCTTATCAGTAGTGTAGAAGTGACCAGTACCAGCTGATGATACTAATTTAATCTTCTCACGAATGCCTTTAGCCATTCTCTAAATCCTCTTAAACGTTCTCGCCACGGGTACGGATGTCAACAAGAACGGCTTCAATGCCTTTCTTATCAATAATACGCATACCTTTAGCGGTTAGACGAAGTTTAACGAAGCGTTTTTCGCTTTCTACCCAGAAACGATGAGTTTGTAGGTTCGGCAGAAAACGACGCTTGGTGGCATTTTTAGCGTGTGAACGGTTGTTACCCGTTACAGGACGCTTACCAGTTACTTGGCATACTCGGGACATTTCTGTCTTCTCCAAATCGTTTCAGCATGATATCACCTTGGTGGCACTAAACCACAATGGAATCCCATTTCAAGGCTATCAAAGGTCGCGCATTATACTAACTAGAACGAAATTGCTCAAGCCCGATCCGACTATTTTCGCGCTTTTTTGATCTTTTTTTATTCAAACGTCAGATCCAGCCTCTTTCAGCGAAAGAAACTACCTCTCCGTCTCCGATGACAAAGTGGTCTAACACTCGGATATCCACAAGGGATAAAGCATCCGTAATTCTTCGTGTAATACGCCTATCAGCTTGACTGGGCTCAGCCAAACCTGAGGGGTGATTATGCGCTAATATGAGGGCCGCTGCATTATTTTCTAACGATTTTTTTACCACCTCTCGTGGATAGACCGATGCAGCCCCTATCGTACCCTCAAAAAGTACTTCGTGAGTGATCATCTGATTCTGGTTATTTAGATATAAGACTAAGAACACCTCTCTATCCCGATCCCTTAATAGAGAGGTTAATAGGCGCTTGGTATCATCCGGACAACTTAGTGCGTCCCCTCTACTCACCGTTTCAGCTAAGTAGCGCTGCGTCATCTCAAGTACCGCTTGCAGCTGGGCATATTTCGCTTCACCCAATCCTTTGTAAGAGCAAAATTGAGATTGTGACGCCGCAAATAGCCCGCGCAGAGAGCCAAACGTGGTGAGTACACTTTCAGCCAGTTCGATGGCATTCATCCCCTTGACACCAACTCGAAAGAAGATGGCCAGAAGCTCGGCATCACTCAACGCTTGCGGCCCCCGAGCGATCAGTTTTTCTCTAGGCCTTGACTCTATCGGTAGCGATTTAATCTGAGTAACTCTCTCTTTTTCCATCGTGACTCTACGTTAATGGATTTATCGTTACACTAGCGGTAATCGTTATGAGTGAGGAATGTTTAGCATCACAGTTCGAGTCACTTATTATCTTGGTGAGCATCGCTGTCATTTTTTTGTTCTATTTTCGAGTCAGTTAACATATAAAGCCCCACATGAATTACTCATTATTTCGGGTTATTCTGTGATATCTTCTACTCTCTTCGACTAGGGAACCGGATTATGCAAATGTTAATGGGAAAGAAAATCCTTTTAGGTATCAGCGGTGGTATTGCTGCCTATAAATGTGCTGAACTCACTAGAAGGCTGGTAGAGAGAGGCGCTCAAGTTCGCGTTGTGATGACCCAGGCCGCCCAAGAGTTCATCACCCCATTAACCATGCAAGCGGTCTCTGGCCACCCAATCTCTGAAAGCCTGTTCGACCCTGCTGCTGAAGCATCGATGGGCCACATTGAACTGGCGAAATGGGCCGATCTCATTCTCATCGCCCCGGCAACCGCTGACATCATTGCGCGTATTGCTGCCGGTATGGGTAACGATCTGCTCTCAACGCTTGTGCTAGCCACCGAGTCTCCGGTGGCCATTGCTCCAGCAATGAACCAACAGATGTATAAAAACCAAGCCACTCAAGAGAACCTTGCCACTTTAGCTCGCCGCGAATTTACCATTTGGGGCCCAGCATCAGGAGAGCAAGCGTGTGGTGATATTGGCGCAGGAAGAATGCTCGAACCGATGGAGTTAGTGCACCACTGTGAAGCTTTTCTGCAACCAAAAACTTTAGCAGGAATCTCTATTTTGATCACCGCAGGCCCAACAAGAGAAGCTATCGACCCAGTTCGCTACATCAGCAATCACAGCTCAGGAAAAATGGGGTTCTCAATCGCTGATGCCGCCGTAAAGCTCGGTGCGACGGTTACGCTGGTCAGCGGTCCCGTTGATCTCAATACCCCAAACAACCTTTCTAGAGTGGATATAGAGAGTGCAGATCAGATGCATCAAGAGGTGATGAACCTTGCACCATCACACAACATTTTTATTGCCTGTGCCGCCGTGGCAGATTTCAAACCAAGCACCATCGCCAATCAAAAACTCAAAAAGACGGCAGACAGCGATAGCATGCAGATCGACATGATTAAAAATCCAGACATTGTTGCCTCAGTCGCAGCTCTTGAGTCACAGAGACCCTTCACCGTTGGTTTTGCTGCAGAGACTCAAGATGTTGAACAATATGCTAAAGGCAAACTTGAACGTAAAAACTTGGATCTTATCTGCGCCAATGATGTCTCTAAGTCTGGGCAAGGTTTTAACGCCGATACCAATGCATTACACCTTTACTGGAAAGGGGGTGAAAAAGCATTACCTTTAACCTCTAAAGCGCAATTGGGTCAACAACTGCTCAGTGAAATCATTGCTCTATATAGCGCCCAATAGAATACTCAAATCCGGTACTATTTTTTGCATTACCTTAGAATAGTACCGTGTTATATATCAATTACTCACTCAACCTCTTACATCTCGTTGTGTAACTCGTTAAAATAGCCGCTGTTTAACTGCTGTTGTTGTTTAAGGGAGACAATCAATGTCCGGCTCTAGAAAACCAAACCGAAGAGAAGAGATCTTACAAGCATTAGCTCAAATGCTAGAATCTAATGAAGGTGCTTCTCGTATCACCACGGCTAAGTTAGCCAAAAAAGTGGGGGTTTCTGAAGCGGCACTCTATCGGCACTTCCCAAGCAAAGCGCGTATGTTTGAAGGTTTGATTGAGTTCATTGAAGAGTCACTGCTCTCTCGTATTAACCGTATTCTTGATGATGAAAAAGACACACTGAAAAGAATGCAGTTAGTATTACAGCTATTGTTAGCCTTTGCTGAGCGTAACCCGGGGTTAACTCGAATTATGACTGGCCACGCTCTGATGTTTGAGAATGAGCGATTAAGAGAGCGAATCAACCAACTGTTTGAGCGCATTGAGACACAATTTCGCCAAATTTTACGCGAGAGAAAGATCCGAGAGGGTAAAACGTTTCCCATTGATGAGCGCATTCTTGCAGCACAACTGTTAGGGCAGATTGAAGGCAGTTTTTCGCGCTTCGTCCGTTCCGATTTTAAATATCAACCAACCGAAAACTTTGATGAGTACTGGTCACTATTAAGTGCACAGATAGAGGGTTAACCCTAAATGCTTCAAGATAGAGAGCTTACATGAGTAAATTTGAACCGCCCCTGTTTTCACTAAAACTGCTGCATCCTAAATATTGGATTGTGTGGTTTTTCTTTGGATTACTCTTTTTGCTCTCTCTACTCCCTTATAAGTTGCAGTACTTTTTAGGTCGTGCTTTAGGCATTTTTGCCATGAAGTTCGCCAAAAGTAGAGCCAATGTGGCGAGACGGAACTTAGAGCTCGCCTTTCCAGAAATGAGTGCATCTGAACGCGAAACGACCGTCATTGAGAACTTCAAAAATTCTGGTTTAGCCGTTTTTGAAACTGGCATGGCGTGGTTCTGGCCTGACTGGCGCATCAAGAAACACTTCTCATTTGTGAATCCAGAAGCGATGGAGAGATACAAACAGCAAGAGAAAGGAGTGCTTCTTACCTCAGTGCACTCCTTAAACTTAGAACTCACCAGTCGTGCTCTGGGTCTGCTCACTAAAGGAGTGGGAGTATACCGTCCACATAGCAACCCCGCTTATGAGTACCTTCAGTATAGAGGTCGTACTGCAGGTGGCCACTCCACCATAGATCGACTTGATATTAGAGGCATGCTGCGACTACTGAAAAAAGGCGGCGTGCTGTGGTATCTGCCAGATCATGACTACGGCCGTCACCGCTCTGAGTTTGTGCCCTTTTTTGCGGTTCCCGATGCTTGCACCACCGCGGGCACCAGCCTACTTGTCGACTCTAGCCGCTGCGCCATTGTAACCGTGTCTAACGTTAGAAAATCGAATGGTCAGTATGAAATTACCATTGATGAGGATATTCATCATGACTTTCCGCACAAAGATTCCAAAGCTGCAGCCATCTATATGAACAGTCACATGGAGAAACTCATTCTGCGAGGCGTTGATCAATACATGTGGCTACATAAACGCTTCAAAACCATGGAAGATCCAGAGGTCAAAACAGGAATACGTTATAAGTAGACAAACAAAAATGGCCTAACAAGACGTTAGGCCATTTTTATTATGCTATTGAGCGACTAAATACCGTATTGTGCACGATACTGCTTAACCGCTTCTAGATGTTTTTGCTGATCACCCTGCTCTTCAAGGTATGTCACTACATCGCTTAAGCTAACAATTGAGATGACAGAACAAGCAAAATCTCTCTCAACTTCTTGAATCGCCGAGAGCTCTGCTTTGCCCTTCTCTTGACGGTCAATGGCCACCAATACACCTGCAAGGTCCGCACCGCACGCTTTAATGATCTCCATCGACTCTCGAATTGCCGTACCTGCGGTAATCACATCATCTACCAGCATGATACGACCTTCTAAAGGACTACCGACTAAACTGCCACCTTCACCGTGAGTTTTGGCCTCTTTACGATTAAAGCAGTATGGCTTATCGCAATCGTGGTGATCAGCGAGTGCCACAGCAGTAGTGGTGGCAATCGGGATCCCTTTATAAGCTGGGCCAAACAGCACATCAAAATCAATCGCGGAATCATTAAGAGCGGCAGCATAAAAGCGACCAAGACGCGCAAGATCACGCCCGGTATTAAACAGACCCGCATTAAAAAAGTAAGGGCTAATGCGGCCTGATTTCAAAGTAAACTCACCAAACTTTAAAACGCCTTTCTCTAATGCAAATTCAATAAATTCACGTTGGTATGCTTTCATCTCTCTTCCTTTCATTGTTCGGTAATCAATAACTCAATTTTTTGCTTAAAAAAAACGGCTCCAATAGGAACCGTTAAAAACTATTCAACCAGTGAGGCTTTTTGTATCTCTATAATATCGTTAATGCCTTTTTGAGCCAGCGCTAACATATCGAGCAGCTCTTGATGACTGAAAGGCGCCTCTTCTGCCGTGCCTTGCACTTCAATCATTTTTCCATCTTCCATCATCACCACATTCATGTCGGTATCAGCTGCTGAATCTTCTAAATATTCAAGATCACAAACCGCTTCACCTTTGTAGATGCCCACAGAAACAGCAGCAACGTGCCCTTTCATTGGGTTTGACGTTAGCTTACCAGAAGCAATCATGTGGTTAATGGCGTCAGCCAACGCAACACTGGCACCAGTGATAGAAGCGGTACGGGTTCCGCCATCCGCTTGGATTACATCACAATCAACCGTAATCATCTGCTCACCCAGCGCTTCAAGATCAACTGCAGCACGAAGGCTACGAGCGATCAGTCGTTGAATCTCCATAGTACGACCGCCTTGCTTGCCACTTGCGGCTTCACGACGATTACGAGTATGCGTTGCACGCGGAAGCATGCCATATTCAGCTGTAACCCAACCTTTGCCTTTACCTTTTAACCAGCGAGGAACATTCTCTTCGACACTTGCTGTACAGATAACTTTGGTATTTCCAAACTCAACCAGTACTGACCCTTCTGCATGCGCAGTAAAGTTACGGGTAATAGTGATTGGACGGACTTGCTCGGCGGTTCTTCCACTTGGACGCATTGGGTTACCTTTCATTAGCTTCTCATTAATTGGCGCAGATTATAGCCTAAATTATCATTCACTGAAATATTACTGACGAACCCCTTTATGCTAGGTATAATTTGCTCAATCCAATTTTAAGGAATTCTACAATGATCTATAGCATGACTGCTTACGCCCGCCGCGAAGTCAAAGGCGACTGGGGCACCGCTGTTTGGGAAATTCGTTCCGTGAATCAGCGTTATTTAGAGACTTACTTTCGCATGCCAGAGCAGTTCCGTGGTTTAGAGCCTGTGCTTCGTGAGCGTTTTCGTAAGCGTCTAGCTCGTGGAAAAGTGGAGTGTAACCTACGTTTTGAGTCAAACACATCAGCGAAATCTGAGCTAAAAATCAATGAAGATCTCGCCAAGCAGGTCATCAATGCCGCTAAGTGGGTAAAAGAGACCTCAGGTGAAGGTAATATTGGTCCTTTTCAAGTACTGCAGTGGCCTGGAGTAATGGAAGCGCCAGAGCAAGACTTTGATACCATCAATAAAGAGCTGCTTGAGAACTTTGAATTGGCCGTAGATGAGTTTATTGCTGCTCGTGCTCGTGAAGGCGAAAACATGCGCGCTCTGATTGAGCAACGTCTTATAGCCATCACAACAGAAGCGGAAAAAGTGCGTGTTCGCATGCCTGAAATCATCCAGTGGCAACGCGATCGTTTAATCAGCAAGTTTGAAGATGCAAAAATCGAACTGGATAGCTCACGCGTCGAACAAGAGTTAATCTTATTGGCTCAAAAATCGGACGTAGCAGAAGAGTTAGACCGCTTAGACTCCCACGTCAAAGAGGGGTATAACATCCTGAAGAAAGGCGGCGCTTGTGGTCGTAAACTGGACTTCATGATGCAAGAGTTTAACCGTGAAGCCAATACGCTCGCATCGAAATCTATCAGTACTGATATCACCGCGTCCGGCGTTGAACTTAAGGTGTTAATTGAGCAGATGCGCGAGCAGATCCAGAATATAGAATAGTGCTTTACGCCACTTCACACTAAACCTAAACATCTAATTTAAAGGGGTTCTTTCTGAACCTCTTTTTCTACTTGGGTAAATGTTATAATAAGTTGCGTTTATTCATTTAACCGGACAATTTTTTCAACCCAATAGTTAAAGTGAGGGCATTGCCTACGCATCTCATCAATGCCTATATCACCAGCAATCAATGGCCCATGAAGCGTTTTTCTGTAATGGGGCACAGCAGAAAGAATACGTTTTGAAGGCGCAGTTTCTCGGCTATTGTTAATATCTTCCGGTGTAGCAAAGGAATCTTTTATGTTTTGAAGGGTATCCACTGGTTCTGGATCATCAATCCAATCCTCAAACTTTTGAGGGTCACAGAAAAGCAATGCTTCAAATTCATGAAGTAAGAAATTTGCTATAAAATTTTCTTCATTAACATCATCAGAAAAAGCTTCTTCAAGCCGCAACACTCGTTCAGAAGCAGGAGCTAGTGTCAGTTCATCATACGCAGGAAAGTTATTTGGTAATCCATAATAATCTATCAATGTGGTCAAGTAAGCTGTTCTGTCATGTTGACAGAGCTTTACTACTTGATATCTAACCTTATCATAATTGACTATTCCCCCTTTATGGCCGGGACTTGTCAGTACCAGTATCGGATTTAAGTAGATTTCTTGTGGAACAAAATAAGGCGCTAGAACATCACGCACAAAAGTTTCTTCTGTTTGCCCTTCAACGAACACATTTATTCGAATCATCGCTGTGGTCTCCCACCTAGAAGATTTTTCTTCCACAACTCCCCTAGATTATACTCTTCAAGCCAGCCACTAAGGTCTTCTTCATTCAAACGTTTAAAAGTTGAAGTACCGCTCTGCTTATCTACCACAATAAGATCTTCCGCATCGAACTCACTTACCAACTCGACAGATTGAGTGGAAATAATTAATTGATGCTCGTTACTGGCACTCTTAATTAAGTCAGCCAATACATTTATAGCATAGGGATGTAATCCAAGCTCTGGTTCATCAATAATGATGGCACTAGGCATAAACACTTCTGGTTGTAGAAGCACTGTTGCCAATAAGATAAACCGGAGAGTACCATCGGATAATGCACTCGCTTTTAATGGCGTATCATGCCCTTGTTCCGTCCATTCTAATTGGATTGTTTCAGAATTTGCGACAATAGGCCTTAGCTTAAAATCACCAAAATACGGAGCAACCATTCGTATAGTTCGTACAATTCGTCTATATTGCTTTTGGTGATGCTTTTCTAAACGATACAAAAATGCCGCTAAGTTTGAGCCGTCTTCTCGCAAATAGTCGTCAATATTGAGGGCATGGATTTGTTTAACTTTGGCACTATCACTCGTATCATGAAAATGATAGACACGCCAATTTTTCATTACAGGCAGCGTATAGTTAGCTATCCCTGATCGATGCTGATCAGCTTGAGACTCAAAATGTCCTGAACAAGCCCCTTTATCACCGCTTTGATTCCACCATAACGCTTCTTTCTGAAACATCAGACGATTATCCATAGTTGCTTCTAATGAGAACTTAAAACCGTTGTTGCCAAAATAGAGTTCTGCATTTAAAAGGTCTGTTTTCTTACGTCCAAAATGTAACAAAGCGTCAGGCCCACCAGAGCGCCCAACCAATGACTGTAAGTTATGGTCAAGCATTGTGGCAATTAGCCGGAAAAAACTTATAAAGTTAGACTTACCAGCACCATTCGCACCAATTAGCACGTTTAAGCAGCCCATTTTCAAATCGCAGTGACCTATTGACTTGTATCCATCAATTTTAAGTTCACTTAAATGTCCGCTGTCTGTTACTGGCTTCATAGCTATCCTCTAGAAAGTGTCCTTTTAGTCATGACAAGGAATATTTCATATGTTGCTGGTTCAATGATGTAACTTTACAATAAAGGAGGGGATATTGCATTAGTTCTCAGCGCCTCTTTAAGTCAACCAATTGATATAGCTGGGTGATTGAAACCACACTGAATAATAGGGGGCTTTTCATGTGATTTATATACGTTAACTTTGATATGTATAATAGTTAGCTAAATTTATACATATCATCATCGTAATATATAGCATAGCTTAATCGATAATATTGATATTCGATCCCGATGATCTTTTTTATGAGTTAATGGTAAATTGAAAGGTTTGCTTTAACAAAGGCTGGCTCTGAACTATTCTGGCCACAGGCTCACCGTTTAAATAACCTCTCGAGTCTAAGGTGATAAATCCCCAAAACTGTAAAAACCGCTCAACAAATCTGGATTCGATTAACACACCTAAGTCTCTTTCAGTTGAGAGATTATCATCCGTAGAGGATGCCAGTAGCAAATCAGGGAAAGCGATCATCACCTCTTCAATCAACTGCTCAGTATTGCCATGGCTTTGCAATCGCCACAGCATAAACAACCAGAAAGTCCTTAGATCAACATCGTGCTCCCATCCATCTAGGTAGCCCCAATTGTACTGAGTGGTTGCCGCTTCGAGCATAGGGATGAAGAACGCTTGAATACCATGTGTTAGGTACTGCTTTTGGGCTGTTTTTTTTATGTGGTAGCGGCCACTACGCCGATAAATGATACCTGCTACCTCTGCCAGCACCCGGCTGTAATGCAATGCATTGAATTTATCTTCGTTACTTCCTGCGTATTCACTGATACTGATGTGTCGTTCGAATTGAGAGACCGCGAACTCTGGCAATAAATCACTGGCCTGTTTAACTATTTTTGTCGGTAAATTACCTTTGCTAGTGGCTTTAAATGAGCCATCGCTCTGCATCGCCTCATCGAATATTAACACTAGGTAACGCATCACGGGACTGGCCTTAAGATCGTCTGGAGTACTTATCGTGACCCATTCCAATTCTTTGAAATGCGCATATAACCAGTTACTCATTTGTGTTGGCGAAAGACCACAAAAATCAGGATGAGGTCGTTCATTGGCAGCCTTCATTTTTTGCTCTGCTACGATATTCAGCTCTTCTAATGACAAGTTAGGGTTCATTGCGACAACTTGCTCAATATCATCCAACATAAATGTTTGCTGCTTAGAGGCACTGCTCATGCAGCAACGTTTGTACTTTTTACCACTGCCACATGGACAGAGTTCATTTCGACCTGGTTTCATACTTTATCTACTCGCCAATTTATCTTAATGCTACTTCATCTTAAACAAACGCCACCTTAAGTAAACATCGTTCAGAAGTGAATAATTCCTATAAAAACTTACACAAGAAAGACACTATAATGTCCATTACAGACTAAAGATTCAGTTTTCAGATACAATGATATCCAACTGAATCCATTGAATATCAAGCTGACTAGATAAAATATGTCAAAACTGCTATTTTCACTCAGACAACAGCATCATACGAGACTCTTTTTCCCCTATGCGTCACGAAAGAGATGTAATGCGATTAATTATAAAACATAATAAAAGGTAACCGATGAATATTTTGATGGCTCTGTCTCAGCTGGAAGTCACCGGCGCAGAAGTTTACGCGACGACAGCAGGTGACGAGCTCAGTCAACGGGGCCATAACGTATTTTATGTCTCAGATACGCTGACCAAACCCCATCAAGGTCCGTTTTTCAAATTACGCTTCAATAAACGCAGTATTCCACGCCGTTTTTGGCATGTGGGTTACCTAATCTACCTCATCAAAAAGCATAATATTCAGCTGGTTCATGCCCACTCTCGCGCATCAAGTTGGAGCTGTCATCTCGCCTGTAAACTCACAGGTACGCCGATGGTCACCACAGTACATGGCCGTCAGCCTGTGCATGCATCGCGTAAAAAATTTCATGCTATGGGTGACAAGGCGCTGCCCGTTTGTGAAGCGATTCGAGATCAGCTGCACAACGATTTGGGGGTATCGCTCGACTCCATGATCGTCAGTCGAAACGGTATTGAGGCCTCACAATTTACCCATCAGCCTGCACCGAATAACGACAAACCGGTGATCACCATTATCGGTCGCTTAACCGGGCCAAAAGGCGAGCTCTGTTATCGTCTGCTTAACGAGTGTCTGGATAGCAACAAATACCAGATTCAAGTCGTCACCGGTTCAAAAGTTGAAGCACGTTTTAAGCCGTTTCAATCAACAGTCAATTTCACCGGTTATACCGATGATGTCCCTGCGATGTTGGCACAGTCGAATCTGGTGATTGGCGCGGGCCGAGTCGCTATGGAGTCTCTGCTATGTGGTAGGCCAACATTGGCAATCGGTGAAGCCAGTTGTATCGGTATTGTTGATGCAAACAATATTGCAGCCGCGATGGCCTCTAATTTTGGTGATATCGGGCCCAAAGATCTCGATATTGATTTTTCTTTAATTGCCAAGCAAGCCGAATTAGGACTGTCACAACCCCATTGCGATCAACAGGTCAGCCAGCAAGTTCGTCAGAACTATGATTTGAATAATATCGTTGATCAGTTAGAACAGACTTATCAAACCATCTATGTGGAAAAAATTCAGCGTGAGATGCCGATCATTATGTACCACCGTTTCATCAAAGATGAGAGCGAGAAAGGGGTACATGGCACCTATATGCATGTTGATATGCTTGAAAAGCACTTCAAATTACTTAAACAGATGAAGTTTGAAACTCTGACCTTTAAAGATTTGACAGACAGTGGCCTGATTCGTCGCCTTGACGCCGATAAGCGCTATATTATTATTACGGTGGATGATGGTTACCAAGATAACTACGAACTGCTGTTACCCCTGCTTAAAAAATACGATTTTAAAGCGGTGGTCTATTGTGTTACTGGTGAGAACTTTAATCGCTGGGATGTTGAGGTTCCAAGCAATCCAGAAAAGTCCGTACCGTTAATGTCAGCAGAGCAGATTAAGCTGATGCACGGCTCGGGATTGGTTGAGATTGCCGGTCATACCATGACTCACCCTCGATTAGACCAACTTTCAACGGAACAACAAAGAGCTGAGATTCTAGAGAATAAGGTTCAATTAGAGAACTTACTCGATGAGCCTTTAACCTCATTTGCGTATCCATTTGGTGATCATAATCAAGACTCAAAAAGGTTGGCTCAAGAGTTAGGTTATCAATTTGCCGTGGCGACCAATCAAGGTCCACTCGCCATGCATCAAGATCCCTTTACCATCCGTCGAATTGCCATCTTCCCAAAAACCGATGTGTTCGGTTTATGGCGCAAAGTTCGTGGTAACTATACGTTTAGAAAAGCGAAGCGTTAAATCAATACTCACTCACATTGAACACTATAGGTCATTCATGTTCTCAGCGTCTGTAATCATCTCTTTTTACAATAATATTAAAGCACTCGATGTCATTATTACGTCGTTAGAATCGCAAGCAGATGCTCAGTTTGACGTTATCATCGCTGATGATGGTTCAAATGAACAATCGCAACAATACCTAGCAGATAAAATCAGTTCGTCACCATTAACGATCAAGCACATCTCGCAGCGTGATCAGGGCTTTAGAAAAAACCGAATCCTTAATAAAGCGGTCAGTTTAGCTGAAAGTGAATACCTCATTTTTATTGATGGTGACTGTATTCCTCAGCAGCATTTTGTCGCCGATCACCTTAATGACAGTGCCTCTGGATTGATTCTAAATGGCCGACGCGTCGATCTTGCTGAAAGGTATAAAGAGAGACTTCATCAATCACGGTCGCCGCAAACGTTCTTTTACAATAATCTAGGTAGCATTCTATTTCACTACCTACTTGGCAAAGGAAAAAATGTGGAGAAGGGATTAAGGGTGACTAATCCTAAACTCTCGGGCTTTTTAAACAGAAAAGATAAAAGCATCGTAGGCTGCAACTTCTCTCTGTTCAAAGCCGACCTTCTTTCAGTGAATGGTTTTAATAATCGATATGAAGTTGCCAGTGTGGGGGAAGATACTGACATTGAATATCGGTTAGTCAAAGATGGTAAGAGAGTAAAAAACCTCTTCTTTAAAGCCAATATGCTACATGTGATTCATCCAGAACTGCCCCGATTAAAAGAGGCCACTGATATTTTTAATGAATCGGTGAAAAACGGCGAGACAGTGGCTATCGATGGCTATGCTCAAGCCTTTGAACAGCCTTAATATTGGCAAGCTCGCTATTTATCTCCCTTATAGCCTTGCATAATGAGTTCAATATCGAGCGGTTGAAACTGAATCGCTCTTTTCACACGCTCCTTCTCAAATGATCGTTCCAACCTTTTTAAATTACCGCTCTTCCAGGTATCCCCGGTTTGCTGCGAACACTTATCAAAATCAATAATCCACACTTTATTATCATCATCGACCAAGATGTTGTGAGTATTAAGATCAGTGTGATTAACTTGTGCATCGTGCATTTTTCGAATCTCAGCGCCAATCTTTTGATAAATTTCGCCCCCAAGTGACTGACCCTGTAAAATAGAGACCAGATCCCGCGCATTGGCTATCTTCTCACTCAGGAGATCGGCTTGATAACAGAAAGTACGCTTCACCGCTCTTGCTGCAACAGGTTTTGGAACATTAACACCTGCTTCTCTAAGCGTCTTGAGCAGCTGGAACTCTTGGTAGCTGCGTGTTTTTTCCCAACCAAAAAAGAGATAGTGATCAGTGACTATTTTTCCGAATAATCCACCTCGGCGATAATGACGCAACGCTGCTTCTACTCGCTCGGTACGAATAAACCAGGTGGTTCCGCGACCCGTAGCGCTGCCAATTATCTTTCCACTCTTCTGCCAAAAAGTGGCATCAAAGCAAGATTCAGGGCTCTCCGCCAATAAACTCTCATCGTACCAAATCGTTTGATTCTCTATTCGAATGCTCTTCATCATCAATATATCAACAGTTTAAAACTATAAAAGGCCATAGTATTTTACATTTATCAGAGCTTGGCGCATAATTTTTATTCAGGCAAATAATACAGCTTCTGATTCTATTTTAACGAAGATCATGATAATCTTCGCCTCCCTAATTTCTAAGCGGAAATAACCATGAGCAAAGGTACTCTTTACATCGTATCAGCCCCAAGTGGCGCGGGTAAATCCAGTTTGATTTCAGCACTGATTGAAACCAATCCGACCTATGCCATGAAAGTTTCTGTATCGCACACGACTCGTGGCATGCGCCCAGGCGAAGAGGATGGTATTCATTACCACTTCATTGGCAAAGAGAAGTTCGAAGAATTAATGGATCAAGGAGTTTTTCTTGAACACGCTGAAGTATTCGGTAACTACTACGGAACCTCTCGGGTGTGGATAGAAGAGAACCTAAATAAAGGCATCGATATCTTCTTAGATATTGACTGGCAAGGTGCTCGTCAAATTCGCAAACAGATGCCTTTAGCAAAAAGCCTCTTTATCTTGCCTCCTTCCAAAGAGGAACTCGAGCGCCGATTAAATACGCGCGGACAAGATAGCGAAGCCGTCATTGCAAAACGTATGGATAAGGCCAAATCTGAGATTTCACACTACAATGAGTATGACTATGTCATTGTAAATGATGACTTTGATGCAGCCCTTGTGGATTTTAAAGCCATTATTCGTGCAGAAAGATTAAAACAAGATAAGCAGTCTGCAAAATACAGCAGCATGCTCTCTGGCTTATTGGCAGAATAGCGCCACTAAAGGGGTAGCAACGATCCTCAAAGATCGCGATGATCATATTTTTAGTGTATTAAGCACAACATTTCTGTACAATTTTACATCGTATATTAAATTAATTATTTTTGGAGTCCTTCATGGCACGCGTAACCGTTCAAGACGCTGTTGAAAAAATCGGCAACCGCTTCGACTTAGTACTTATCTCTTCTCGTCGCGCTCGTCAAATGCAGACTGGCGGAAAGGATGCCTTGGTTCCTGAAGAGAATGATAAACCTACTGTTATTGCTCTTCGTGAAATCGAAGAAGGTTTAATCACTAAAGATGTATTGGATGCTCGTGAGCGTCAAGAGCAACAAGAGCAAGATGCTGCAGAACTTGCTGCTGTTAGCTCAATTACGTTGCCTCGCTAATACGGCAACCCCTGTTCAACATTACGGATACCGAGCTTAAGTTTGTATTTATTCGATAGCCTTAAAGATGTTGCCCAAGAATACCTTTCAGAGCCTCAAATTGAGGCTCTGCGTCGATCTTACCTAGTAGCAAGAGAAGCGCACGAAGGACAGACTCGTTCTAGTGGTGAACCCTACATTATTCACCCTGTCGCCGTCTCACGTATTCTGGCAGAGATGCGTCTTGATCATGAGTCACTCATGGCCGCGCTTTTGCACGATGTCATTGAAGACACCCCTGTCAGCAAAGAAGATCTTGCCGAGCAATTTGGTGAAACTGTCGCCGAATTGGTTGATGGTGTCTCTAAACTGGACAAATTAAAGTTCAGAGACCGCAAAGAAGCCCAGGCTGAAAACTTTCGTAAAATGATCATGGCGATGGTTCATGATATTCGCGTGATTCTGATTAAACTGGCTGACCGTACTCACAACATGAGAACGCTCGGTGCACTACGACCAGATAAACGTCGCCGTATTGCTCGTGAAACCTTAGAGATATTCTCCCCGCTTGCTCACCGTTTAGGTATCCATAACATCAAAACTGAGCTTGAAGAGTTAGGTTTTGAAGCTCTCTATCCCAATCGCTACCGAGTGCTAAAAGAGGTGGTTAAATCTGCCCGTGGTAATCGTAAAGAGATGATCCAAAAGATCCACTCTGAAATTGAAGGGCGTATTGAAGAAGCAGGGATCAATGGCAAGGTATTAGGCAGAGAGAAAAACCTGTTTTCTATCTACCAAAAAATGAAAAATAAAGAGCAGAGATTCCATACTATTATGGATATCTATGCTTTTAGAGTGATTGTTGATGATGTGGATACCTGTTACCGAATACTTGGACAGGCACATAACCTCTATAAACCTCGTCCCGGAAAAGTAAAAGATTACATTGCGGTACCAAAAGCCAACGGTTATCAATCTCTACATACCTCAATGGTTGGGCCACACGGCGTGCCTGTTGAAGTACAGATCCGTACTGAAGATATGGAACAGATGGCCAATAAAGGGGTGGCGGCTCACTGGACATATAAAGATGGTGATAAGTCAGGCACCACCGCTCAAATTAGAGCCCAACGCTGGATGCAAAGCTTATTAGAGCTGCAACAGAGTGCCGGTAACTCATTTGAATTTATCGAGAATGTAAAATCAGAGCTCTTCCCAGACGAAATTTATGTCTTTACCCCAAAAGGCAGAATTTTCGAGCTTCCGGTAGGGGCAACCGCGGTCGACTTCGCTTATTCTCTACACTCTGATGTCGGAAGTACTTGTGTTGGCGCACGTGTTAATCGCCAGCCTTATCCGTTAAGTAAACCGCTGAAAAACGGTCAAACCATTGAGATAATTAGTGCTCCTGGTGCTCGCCCTAATGCCGCTTGGCTGAACTATGTGGTCACCGCGCGTGCCCGTACTAATATCCGTCAAAGCTTAAAAACATTACGCCGTGAAGATTCCATTATTCTCGGAAGGCGTCTACTCAACCATGCTCTTGGTAAGGTTGCGATTGATGACGTTCAAGCTGAGAATCTCAACAATGTACTCACCGATTTAAGGCTGGAGAGCCAAGACGATCTGTTAGCAGCCATAGGTTTAGGTGAGTTGATGAGTATTGTCATTGCTCGTCGACTGTTGGGCAATTCTGATGAACTCACCGAGCAAGAGAGCAGTTCAATCTCTGGCAACAAACTGCCTATTCGAGGTGCAGAAGGGATACTGCTCACCTTTGCCAACTGTTGTCACCCACTTCCAGGCGATCACATTATTGCACATGTGAGTCCGGGTCGTGGTTTGGTGGTTCATATGGAAGATTGCGCCAACGTGCGTGGATACCAAAAAGAACCTGATAAATACATGGGTGTTGAGTGGGCAGATGAATTTGAACAAGAGTTCGTCACCACCTTAAAAGTTGAGCTGCATAATAACCAAGGTGTGTTGGCCAATTTAACCAATGTGATTGCGAGTACAGGATCCAACATCCGCAGCATTTCGACCGAAGAGAAAGATGGTCGATTATACGCTGTGACTGTTGAGTTGACGGTGAAAGATCGCGTTCATTTAGCCGAAATTATGCGCCGTATCCGCGTCATGCCTCTAGTATTGAAAGTACGACGACGGAAGAACTGATCCTCTGTTCGTTATTAAAATTGCGCTCTTTTTGGGCGCATTTTTTATTATAAAAGCACCCAGTGTCAATCCACTCTAATTAACGATTACCTAAATATTATGAATCTAGAACGTTACCAACGCATCACTTCCGTACTCTCAGCAAGACAGATTGATCTCACTCTCTGCTTAGAAGAAGTCCACAAGCCTAATAATGTTTCCGCTATTATTCGAACGGCAGATGCGACTGGTGTTCATAAAATTCATGCAGTTTGGCCCACTCAGCAAATGCGTACGCTAAGCCACACCTCTGCTGGCGCTCGCAACTGGGTTGAGGTGGATACTCATAAAGACATTACCAGTGCCATTGGCCAACTAAAAGATCAAGGCATGCAAGTGCTAGCGACCAACCTGTCTGATAGCGCAGTCGACTTTCGCGAAATTGATTACACCAGACCGACCGCCATTATTTTAGGCAGCGAGAAAACCGGAATCTCTAAGAAGGCGCTCGCATTAGCGGATCAAGACATCATCATCCCAATGGTCGGTATGGTACAGTCTCTGAATGTCTCCGTTGCCAGTGCCCTGATTCTTTATGAAGCACAGCGTCAAAGAGCATTAGCAGGCATGTACAACAAAAGCAAAACCGATCTCCCTGATGACGTAGTAAATAAGATCCTGTTTGAACGTGGTCACCCCGTTCTTGCAAAAGTGGCTAAACGTAAAGGGCTGCCAATGCCAAAATTGGATGAGATTGGACAGATCGTGGCCGACGAAGCGTGGTGGGCAGAGATGCAAGCTATTAAACCGAAAAAGAGCCGTTAATCGTAACAAGGAGGGTGTATGTCTAATCAGATCTTATCTGCGGTTCCATTGACGGCACTGTCCGGTGTCGGGGCAAAAGTGGCCGAGAAGCTGGCAAAAGTAGGCTTACACTCGGTTCAAGATCTGCTGTTTCACCTTCCTCTTCGTTATGAAGACCGCACCCGTGTTTGGCCCATGTCCCAACTTCATGCTGGTGTTGTGGTTGCAGTGCAAGGGACGGTGATGAGCTGCGATACCCATTTTGGCCGTAAGAAAATGCTGAGTGTAAAAATCAGTGATGGCAATGGCACAGTGGCACTGCGTTTTTTCAATTTTAATGCGGGCATGAAAAACAGTTTTGCAGAAGGAAAATCCGTACACGCTTTTGGTGAAATCAAACGCGGTATGAATGGGTTAGAGATTGTTCACCCTGATTATCGTTTTCAGACTAGCTCTGACAACGCCCAAGAGCAGCCGCAAACCCTGACTCCGGTCTACCCGACCACAGAGGGACTTCGTCAAATAACCTTAAGAAACATCACTGACCAAGCTCTGTTACTGCTGGATAAAGCGGCGGTGAGTGAACTGCTACCTGCTGGCCTCTATAATAATCAAATCACTCTCGCTGATGCTCTTCACACCATTCATCGACCAACACCACCGATGGATATGGATCAGTTTGATCAAGGCAAACACCCCGCACAACAGCGGTTAATCATTGAGGAGCTATTGGCTCAAAACCTCTCAATGCTGGCGGTTCGTAGTAAAGGTCAGTTAGATATCTCCTTCCCGCTCCCTGACAGCAACCGTCTAAAACAGCAACTGCTTCAACAGCTTCCCTTTACACCCACCAATGCACAGCAAAGAGTCGTAAAAGAGGTTGAAGATGACCTTGCTCAACCTCACCCTATGATGCGATTAGTGCAAGGGGATGTTGGTTCAGGAAAGACTCTCGTTGCTGCCTTAGCTGCGGTCAGAGCCATTGAACACGGTTATCAGGTCGCATTAATGGCACCTACCGAGTTACTTGCCGAACAGCACGCCATTAACTTCAATGCTTGGCTTGAACCGATGGGAATAAAGGTCGGTTGGTTAGCCGGAAAATTAACAGGAAAAGCAAGAGAGAGTCAGCTAACCAGCATTGCTGATGGCAGTGCCAAAATGGTGGTGGGTACTCACGCCCTATTCCAAGAGCATGTTGAATTTCAAAATTTAGCCTTAGTGATTATTGATGAGCAGCACCGATTTGGGGTGCATCAACGGTTAGAGCTTCGGGCAAAAGGAGAGAGGCAAGGTGCTTTTCCGCATCAGTTAATCATGACGGCAACGCCGATCCCTCGAACGTTAGCCATGACGGCTTACGCAGATTTAGTTACCTCGGTCATTGATGAACTGCCTCCGGGTAGAACCCCGATTCAGACCATTGCACTTCCGGATACGCGGCGCCGAGACATTATTGAAAAAGTTCGAGCCGCCTGTACCAATGATGGTCGACAAGCCTATTGGGTCTGTACCTTAATTGATGAGTCTGAACTTCTGGAAGCACAAGCCGCTGAAATCACAGCTGAAGAGTTAACCTTACTGTTGCCTGAACTGAAGATTGGTTTAGTACATGGCCGTATGAAATCGGTAGAAAAACAGGCCATAATGCAGCAGTTCAAAGCCGGAGAGTTACAGCTGTTAGTGGCTACCACTGTGATTGAGGTCGGTGTCGATGTACCAAATTCTAGCTTAATGATCATAGAGAACCCAGAACGTCTTGGCTTAGCACAGCTGCATCAACTGCGTGGCCGTGTAGGTCGAGGTTCAGTGGCGAGTCACTGTGTATTGCTCTACCATGCACCGCTATCAAAAACCGCTCAAAAACGGTTGGGTGTACTACGAGAAAGTAATGATGGGTTTGTGATAGCGCAAAAAGATTTAGAGATAAGAGGGCCAGGAGAGTTGTTAGGGACTAAACAGACGGGACTGGCTGACTTTAAAATTGCCGACTTAGTCAGAGATCAACGGTTGATTCCTGAAGTACAACGCATGGCACGCCATATTCATGATAGCTACCCGAACAATGCAAAAGCGATCATTCAGCGCTGGGTTGGAGAGAAAGACGTCTACTCTAACGCCTAAACTCGCTTACAGCTCCTCATTATAGAAAGGGAACATTAAACGAATATCCAATCCTCCTTCGCTGTGATTGTTCAGTGAGATCGAGCCATTGTGATGAGTCACAATACGTTTCACAATTGCCAAGCCTAACCCTGTTCCCTCACTGCCTCGCGCACTGTCTCCACGGGTAAAGGGTTCAAATACAGATTGTTGCTGCTCTAAAGCGATACCCGGACCAAAGTCTTTCACACTGACCACCACCATCTTCTGATCATCGCTCAGTGTCGTCGACATCTTGATCATGCCTTCACTATAACGAATGGCGTTAGTCACCAAGTTAGTAATCGCTCGTTTTATGGCTATCGCATTGCCATAAATGTCGCTTGGCATAGGCGTTAGTTGCACCTCAATTTCTCGCTCATACCCCCCTTCTGACATTGCAATTTCACTCACTAAGTCGTTAATGTCTAGTGAAGAAAAGCTTTGTGCCGTCGCGGGTTTTAAGTAATCCATAAACTGACTGATGATCTCGTTACACTCTTCTGTATCTTTAATCATGCTCTCGGCAAGGTAGTTGTCTTCGGGAGGCATCATTTCAGTGGCAAGACGGATACGGGTTAATGGTGTGCGTAGATCATGGCTAACCCCCGACATGAGCAGAGCTCGATCATCTTCTAGCTTTTGTATCCCACGAGTCATTTGATTAAACGCATAGGTCACGGCACGAATCTCAGACGCCCCCTTTTCAGGGATCTGTGCCGGTACTTCACCTTGGCCCACCCGTTTTGCCGCTTCAGCCAAGTTCACTAAAGGTCTATTTTGCAAGCGTATAAATAACCAACCACCAGCAATAACCAATAAAGCGATGATTAAGCTATAACGAAACAGCGGTTGGAAATCATCCTCATGCAGTTCAGACAGAGGGACTCGCATCAAGAAACCCGGCATCGCATCGCACTTCATCCACAGCACATAACTATCGACACCCAGTACCAAACTGACTTCAGTATGCGAGCCTAACTCTTTACTCATATCTTCACTGAGAAATTCAATGCTTGTCGCTTTTTGATACTCATGCTTAACCAGCGTGTCACTAGGGCCGTGCAACGTCACACCAAGCTGCTCAAGAAGGTGACGCCTCAGAGGCTGATCTAAGTGTATTTTACTGCCGTTTTTCAGTTCTAAATCTTCTGCTAACATTAATCGGACTTCGTAACCTAAAATCCGATTAAACTGTTTTATGCTCGGCAGCAACGCGTAATTAAGTACTACCAGATATGAGAATATCTGGCTCGCAATTAACAAGCTACCAAGCAGAAAGAGAGTGCGAGCAAAAGTACTTTTCATTATCGGTTAAGTCTACTGCTCTTTTCCTTCAGGAACAAATACATAACCCAAACCCCATACCGTCTGGATATAACGAGGGCGACTTGGATCTTCCTCAATCATACGACGAAGACGAGAGATCTGAACATCAATTGAACGCTCCATAGCCGAGTATTCACGGCCTCGAGCCATGTTCATTAACTTATCACGCGACATTGGCTCACGTGCATTAGTCACTAACGATTTCAGTACCGCAAATTCACCCGATGTCAGTGGCATAGGCTCTTCATTGCGGAACATCTCGCGAGTACCAAGATTAAGTCGGTATTCACCAAATTCAATCACCTCTTCTTCAGAGCTTGGCGCTCCCGGTAACTCAACCGTTTGGCGTCTTAACACGGCACGGATACGTGCCAACAGTTCACGAGGATTAAATGGTTTAGCTAAGTAGTCATCCGCCCCTACTTCTAGGCCGACAATACGGTCTATCTCATCGCCTTTAGCGGTTAGCATCAATATCGGTAGCATATTATTGGCACTGCGCAGTCGGCGACAGATCGAAAGACCATCTTCACCCGGCAACATTAAGTCCAACACCATGAGATGAAAGTTTTCACGAGTCAACAAGCGGTCCATCTGCTCACTATTGGCGACACTTCTTACCTGAAAGCCTTGCTCTGAAAGATAGCGCTCTAATAGAGAACGTAGACGTACATCATCATCTACCACCAATATTTTGAAATTATCTTGCATATTTTACCTACCTCAAACAATGGCACTATTTATAAATAGTACTTTCACCACTAGTGTACTAATAACTCAGTGCGATGTATGGAATATCGATAATATTTCAATTTGAAATTGTTACGTTTTGTGTCCTTTTTCAAAAATTTTAACCCCTCACTTTATCTTAGCTAAGATCGACATTAATAAGTACAATAAAGCGTATGAAGACAAATTTAATTACCCGTGAAGGTTACAACAAACTCAAGCAAGAGTTAGATCATCTATGGCGTGTTAAACGGCCTGAGATCACCCAGAAAGTGACGTGGGCCGCGAGTTTAGGCGATCGTTCAGAAAATGCCGACTACAAATACAACAAACAGATATTACGGCAGATTGACCGCCGAGTTCGATATCTGCGTAAACGTCTTGAGGTGGTAGATGTCATTGAATACTCTCCACAGCAAGATGGTAAGGTTTTTTTTGGCGCCTGGATAGAGATTGAAAATGAAACAGGAGAGATTCTCTCTCTGCGTATTGTTGGCCCTGATGAGATTTACGGCCGACATGACTACATTTCGATTGACTCTCCCATGGCCAGAGCACTGCTCAAAAAAGAGGTGGACGACGATGCTGTTGTTCAAACCCCTGAAGGCCCTAAGACTTGGTTTGTAAATAACATCACCTATAAACGAGACTAAATAATGACTACAGCCATCAATAACTTGATCGCACAAGAGCTTAATGTTCGCCCGCAGCAAGTCGCTGCCGCAGTACAACTTATCGATGACGGTAATACGGTGCCCTTTATTGCTCGCTACCGTAAAGAGGTGACGGAAGGATTGGATGATACCCAACTGCGTACTCTTGATAGCCGATTAAGCTACCTTCGTGAGATGGATGATCGCCGCAAAACTATTTTAAAATCGATTAAAGAGCAGGATAAACTCACTCCCGCTTTAGAAGCCGAGATTCATGCTGCAGACAATAAAACTCGTCTTGAAGATCTCTACCTTCCCTACAAACAGAAACGCCGCACTAAAGGTCAAATCGCCATTGAAGCAGGAATCGAACCTTTGGCCGATCTTCTGTGGTCACAGCCTAATCATAACCCTGATATTGAAGCAGCGAAATTCATCAACACAGAAGCAGGGTTTAGTGATAACAAAGCAGTACTCGATGCGGCTCGCGCTATTATTATTGAGCGTATGGCAGTAGATGCTGCGTTGATTGATAAAATTCGTCGTCATCTACTCAGTAGTTCAGAGTTAAGTTCTAGAGTAGTTACAGGCAAAGAGAGTGAAGGTGAGAAGTTTAAAGATTACTTTGAACACAATGAACGCTTGACCAAAGTGCCATCTCATCGTGCTCTTGCTATGTTTCGTGGTCGTAATGAAGGCTTTTTACAAGTCTCTCTTAATGCAGACCCCAATCAGGAAGAGGGAGTCCGAGGTTCATACTGTGAGGTGATCATCGCTGATCACTATGGGGTAAAATTGGCGACCCAACCTAGTGATGCATGGCGTAAGCAGGTCATTAGTTGGGGCTGGCGCGTTAAAATCTTAATGCATTTGGAAACCGAACTAATGGGCTCACTCAAAGAGAGCGCAGAGACTGGTGCCATTGATGTGTTTGCGACTAACCTAAAAGATCTATTAATGGCGGCCCCTGCAGGGCTAAAAACGACTCTGGGACTGGATCCTGGCCTTCGTACAGGTACTAAGGTTGCCGTGATAGACCCGACTGGAAAAGTAGTGGCAACTGATACTATCTACCCTAACCAACCGCACAATCAAATTGAAAAATCAGGGCGAACTATTGAAGCACTGATCCGAAAACATCAGGTGGATTTGATTGCCATCGGTAACGGCACCGCTTCTCGCGAAACCGACCGTTTTGTCGCAGAACTACTGAAAAGCAGTGGCCTCAAAGCACAATCAATTATTGTCAGTGAAGCTGGCGCTTCAGTCTATTCAGCCTCAGAGCTTGCGGCCAAAGAGTTCCCTGATTTAGATGTCTCTATTCGAGGTGCGGTTTCCATCGCTCGCCGTCTGCAAGACCCATTGGCAGAATTAGTTAAGATTGATCCAAAATCAATTGGTGTGGGTCAATATCAACACGATGTCAGCCAAAACCAGCTGGCGAAACGACTGGATGGCGTGGTAGAAGATTGTGTGAATGCGGTTGGTGTTGACGTGAATACGGCCTCAGCAGCGCTACTGACACGAGTCGCAGGCTTGAGTACCACGATTGCACAGAACATTGTAGATTATCGTGATGAAAATGGTCGCTTTGAAGCGCGTATCACTCTGAAAAAAGTGGCCCGTCTTGGGCCAAAAGCGTTTGAACAGTGCGCCGGGTTTTTGCGTATTATGGGAGGGAAGAACCCTCTTGATGGCTCTGCTGTTCACCCAGAAGCCTACCCTCTAGTAAAAGAGATCGCGGCCAAAAACAGCAAATCTATTGATGCCATTATTGGAAACCATGAATTTTTGCGTGGTATTAACGCTATGGATTACACTGATAATAATTTTGGTCTACCAACGGTCACAGATATCATTTCAGAGTTGGATAAGCCGGGGAGAGATCCAAGACCCGAGTTTAAAACCGCTACTTTTGCTGCTGGCATTAATAAAGTAACCGATCTTGAGGTGGGTATGATCTTAGAAGGCGTCGTGTCTAACGTGGCTAACTTTGGTGCGTTTGTTGATATCGGTGTCCATCAAGATGGTTTGGTGCATATCTCAGCACTGACCGATAAATTTGTGGCGGATCCTCGTGAAGTGGTGAAAGCGGGGGATATCGTGAAGGTCAAAGTCATGGAAGTCGATGTGCAAAGAAAGCGTATCGCTCTCTCTATGCGCCTTAACGATCAACCGGGACAAGAGAAACGTCCTCAGCGTCAAACCAGCTCAAACAAAGGGAGCTCAGCGGCAAGAAACTCGCGACCAACCTCACCGTCAAAACCGAGCAATCATTCAGGGAATGCAGCTATGGGTGGTGCATTTGCCGCCGCGTTTGCTAAAGCGAAGAAGTAAAAAATCAAGAGCTCGATTTTCATCAAGCTCTTGGTTTCCTATTTACCATCTAAGTGCAGTGAAATACTCTCGCTGCGCTTAAAGCACTGCCAATACTTCTGAGGGTAAATTAGGAACAACCGATTTGTCATAATGGTAACTGATCACCGTTCTTCGACGAACCATTGTTCCTAACTGTTCCAGGGCAACTAATAACTCTTTAGGTAGCCCAAAGCGAATCGTGTACCCCATCCCCTCACCAGCGGCGTATGTATCCAGTGATAATAACTTTGCTATTCTAGCTAACTCATTATCGACATAAAAAGAGGGGAGGTGCTCAACATCGCCATCCTCTTCTTCAAATACATAATCAGGGTGCTCAGAGGGATCCCAAGCTTCCCTGCGACGCTGCTTATCTTTTTCTGAAATTGGTTTTTCAGCTAAAGATTTTGTCAGTTGCTTTGCTGGAGTAACTGGCTGACGGACTCGGTTATCCCGTGCTACTTGTTCCGTCGGTAAGTTAACGGATGGTGCTATTAACGGCACATTAACGCTCGAGGGCGAAAACATCATGCTATTTACCTACCTATCCATTGCAAACCATCGACAAAGTAATGCGCTGCTATGACATCGCTTTTACTTCATTGCTGATGTTATATAGCTTCATTACCACCTAGTTATCAATAAAGCGTTTTAGTACAGTAATAAACTCATCACTGTGAGAGATAAAAGGTGCATGAGAAGCACTCTGAAAAACATAACACTCAGAGTGCGGTGACATCTCAGACACCTTCTCAGCAACGTTAACCGGTACCAATCCATCTAATCGACCATACAGTCGGAGAAAGGGGCGGTTGATTAAAGTTAATGAGCCTCGTAAATCAGTATCGGCGAGGATTCTCAAACCTTGAGTTAAAATTTTCGGTTGTGGAATCGGTCGACTAAAAACGGCTTTTTTTACTTGTTTCACATCTTGTCTGGCAGTGGGGCTGCCCATCGCTTGGAGCGCCATAAATCGCTCCACAGTTAAGGTGAAATTATCTGATAACTGTTCAATAAAGTTATCCAGCACTTCAGGTTTAATCCCTTTCCACTCCTTTGAAGTCGCAAAAGAGGGAGAACTCGCCACCGTAATCAATTTATCCACACGTTCTGGCGCAATATGAGTGATGTGAGTAGCAACCAGCCCACCTAAAGACCATCCTAGCCAAATCGCTTTCTCTGGCGCCTCTTCCAAAATCCACTCGCACATCTGTTCAAATGAGTCCGCTTGCGACTCTGCACTGTGGCCATAACCGGGAAGATCCACCGCGTGAACCCGATAATGCTGCGATAGCTGCATGACAATATTGTGCCAAACCGCACCATTCATGCCCCAACCGTGAATGAGAACTAGATCCAGACCTTCTCCTTCGGTTTGCCAAAATAGGGGTTTTCTCATTTACACTGCCTTAATTCATTAAGCGAGGAATATAGGTTGATGTTATCTGGATGGATTAGAAGATCAATCACTCGTTGTCATCAATCACACTGTTTATGGTGCAGATTGCCAATGACAACTAGTAATCTAGTCTGGTGTGATGATTGTTTACAATTTTTTTCACCCACTCCACGCTGCCAACAATGCGGAGTAGCCACAGTAACCCCGCTTGAACAGTGTGGTGCCTGCCTAAGTGCTCCCCCTTCTTGGGATCGTCTTATCTGTATTGGTGAGTATCAACGTCCATTAAAGCCTTTGGTTCATCAATTAAAATATCAACGCCAATTCTGGTTAGCGCAGGACCTTGCTTCACTGCTGGCAGAGCGGATCACCACACCGGCACCGTTAATCGTCCCTGTTCCTCTGCACTGGCGGCGTCAATTGTGGCGCAGCTTTAATCAGAGTGAACTGTTGGCGCGACACCTAACCACAGCTTTAAACGTGAACATGAATGCATCACTTTTTCGCCGTATTCGTGCTACCAGAAATCAACACGGCTTAGACAGAGCAGCTCGTAAACGGAATTTACGCAACGCCTTTAGCCTGACTCAAGCCCCACTGCCTCTGCATATTGCCATTGTTGATGATGTGGTGACTACGGGAAGTACCGTTGGATTGTTATCTAAACTACTCAAAAAGGCGGGGGTACAGCGTGTAGACGTCTACTGTATTTGTCGAACCGGTGGGAACAATGAAGTAAACGAGTCAGTGTCACCTTTCCAATAATACTGACTCACCTAGGCTTATTATTTAGAACTCGAAATTCATGCCGACAGACATCAAATATTCACTCTCCTTGTAAAATTCGATATTTGAAGAGCTGTTTCCATACCCTGCAAAACTCACAAGTGACCAGTCTTCTAGTCCAAATGCTTCTTGATACTCATAAGCGGCAAAGAGACTGTACTCATTATCTGAACGTGTTTTGTTAAAAATAGGGTTGTTTCCATTATATGAACGCTTACTGTAGTCCGCTGTAATGGCAAATTGGTGGCGATCTAGCTTTCTGAAGTAGGTTAATTCAGTGCCCATTTCATCATAAGCCATGGCACTGCCATCGGCGGAATGCTTCTTATAGATAAGCGATGGAACCAATGCTGACTGTTTATCTAAACCATATTGGTAACTGGCTTTTAGGTAGATCGTATTGCCATTTCTATCAAGGTCTTTGTGGCCTGATTTTTCATCATCAACCGTTAACGTTGCATAAGCCATATCAAGTGAGAAATCACTGCCATAAATATTTTCTACTTGTAGACGATAAGCATTTCCTGACTCATCGGTTGTCTCTCTTTTTTGGTCAACTAGGTAGGGGTTAGCCCACGTTTCGCCAGACATCATCGTTGGTAAGAAAGAGACATCAACGGTCATTCCGTCTGCAAATTCTTGCGTATAACCTAGCTCTAAAGCGATATTACCTACCGCGATATCTTCACGAGACGTACCAAGATATACCTGCTTATCCAGTGCTGAGCCAAAGGTATAGTTCACCTTCCCAAGCGGCATAATTAACATCTCACCTTCTGATGAGCCTTCACTATTCACAGGACCTTTTTTGATTTCGTCGCCGTCAGTATTAAAATTGCTCGTTTGTGCCATATAACCCGTATTTATTGAGATTTCACCACCAAAGCCAGCATCATCGCTTAATGCTGCCGAAGCGCTTAATGGAAGTATGGCCGCCGATATTAAAGTAACCAGAGCTCGTTTATGCATATTTTTTCACCTTCATTTTGAGTCATTTCCCTCCAAGGTAACCTTCGCTATGTCAATAAAAAGTCAAACGTTATTTTGACTTCCTTCTAAATCCGCTGACTTTCTACTCATTAGGTTCATAAAACCATCGCAAAAAAGATGATCGATTTTCTGAACAATAGTAGAATAGGGAAAACTTACTAAATTAGTCAGGTATTAAGCGTGTCGACAATTACTATTACTGAAAATGCACAAAGTCATTTTTCAAAATTACTAGAACAGCAGCCTGAAGGTACAAGCATCCGTGTATTCGTTGTGAATCCTGGAACTCAAAATGCGGAATGTGGCGTCTCTTACTGCCCACCTGAAGCGGTTGAAGCAAGCGATACAGAGATAAAATATGAGCTTTTTTCTGCTTATATCGATGAGCTAAGCCTTCCTTTCCTAGATGAAGCGGACATTGATTATGTCACTGACAAGATGGGCTCGCAGCTAACGCTGAAAGCGCCTAACGCCAAAATGCGTAAAGTCTCTGACGATGCCTCTCTTATGGAACGTGTTGAGTATGCTATTCAGACGCAAGTTAACCCTCAACTAGCTAGCCATGGCGGTCACGTTAGTCTACTAGAGATCACTGAAGACGGTGCGGCTATTGTTCAATTTGGTGGCGGTTGTAACGGTTGTTCAATGGTAGATGTGACTCTAAAAGAGGGCATCGAGAAAGAGCTATTAGCTCAATTTGAAGGCGAGCTGACAGCGGTAAGAGATCAGACTGAACATGATCGTGGTGAGCACTCTTACTACTAATCTCAAACTGTTCAAAAAAGGGCCAAGACTCAATCAAGTCTTGGCCCTTTTTTATTGGCAGGCATTATTTTATCGTAAGGCGCTACTTTAAAATTTTGCTCCATGGCAAATCTTGATCCCCTAACACGATGAAGTTCGGGTTCTCTAATGACTCCTCTTCGTTGTAAGTCAGCGGCTGAAGCTGCGTATTGAGAATTTTCCCTCCCGCCTCTTCAACAATGCACTGAGTCGCAGCCGTATCCCACTCACCGGTTGGTCCAATGCGTAGATAGCAGTCTACTGCACCTTCAGCAACTAAACAGGCTTTCAAGGCGGCGGATCCTAAAGGTGTAAAGTCGTAATGCCAAGATGAGTCCATACGTTCAGTAATGGTAGAGAGTTTTTGGCGTCGACTTACCGCAATAGAGATGTTCTCATCACTCTCTTGGTGTTTGTGAATACCAATGGGGAAACGCTCGTTATTCTCAACTTTCCAAGCACCCTCGCCTTGATACGCAAAGTAGGTCAAGTTAGCAATCGGGGCATACACAACGCCCATCACTGGCTGATTATTCTCAACCAACGCAATGATGGTGGCAAAGTCGCCACTGCGAGCAATAAACTCCTGCGTCCCATCGAGTGGGTCCACCAACCAATAACGATCCCACTGGCTGCGCTCTGCCAAACTAACCTTAGCATCCTCTTCTGATAACACGGGTATATCAGGCGTTAGCTTGGCAAGTTGTTCTGTAACGTATTTATGAGCGGCCAAATCAGCACTAGTCACTGGTGTGCTGTCCGATTTAGTAAACTCTTCAAATATCCCTTTTTCATAAATATCCAAGATCAAGCGACCTGACGATCGTGCGATCTCAATCACCTCTGGTATTAAATGAGAAAGTGTTGCCATCTTTTACTCCTTAGATAGCCTTTGTATTGTTAACATCAATGCTGCGATACTTCTTGCTTCAGCAAAATCAAGGTGACTTAATAACGTTTCTGCTTGAGACAGTGGCCACTTAATCACCTCTAACGGTTCAGGTTCATCCCCTTCGAGCTGTTCAGGAAAGAGATCTTGAGCAATATAGAGTGTCATCTTGCTCGAGAAATAGGAGGGTGCCAACACGACCTCTTTTAATAGAGTGAGTCGTTTGGAACCAAAACCTATCTCCTCTTTGAGTTCGCGATTTGCCGCTTGCTCTGGCGACTCCCCTTTATCGATTAACCCTTTAGGAAAGCCTAGCTCATATCTATCCGTTCCGGCTGAATATTCGCGAATTAATAACAGATCACCTTGCTCGGTAATTGGAACCATCATCACGGCATGTCGTTCAGTCGGTTTCATCCGTTCATAGGTTCGCTCTTCACCATTTGAAAAACGAAGATCCAGTGACTCGATTTTAAACAGCCTTGATTGAGCAACCACTTGTGACGCTACTATTTCAGGTTTTTTCGGCTGACTCATAATAAACCTCTAATAACTCATGAAACCGTTACAGTTGACCAGTGTAGTTAAGCTTATACTGCCCTTGTGTATTTGAACTGCCCAGCCATTTAAGCTGTGCTCGCACTTTGCTTGGTAACTCATCACCTGGTTTTATCCATCCTGATATTTTATACGTTGCATCTGGATGCAGTTCAACAGAAAATTCACTGCTCAGTGCACTTGAATCCTGTACGGATTGCAGCGTAAGAGTATTCTGATGACATTCAAGTGCTGCGATCGCTTGATCAAGGTTAACTGCACCTAAAGCTGTATTCAGTTGTGCATCAAACCAAACTAACTCCCCCTGTGCGATCTCGCACCATGGGGCAGAAAATTGGTACTCATTCAAAGTCAGTTCTAATACCCCCTCAACGTGCACAGGGAGTGGCAGTTTGAGATGTTTCATCAAACGGTCTGCCTTTATTGAAGCGAGAAGATCTTTGGCATACAGGCCATCCAGGTTGTAGCCTACTAGCCCTTTCCCATCCCACTCAACGGAAGAACCACGACCAAAACGTGTAGAAAAAGCAGCCCCGCCAGAGAGAAGTTCTACAGGTTCAAACTTCCACTGCAACTCCCCTAAGTCATACTGTTGTAATAAAACATGTTCAGCCTTGCCATGCCATACGGTTCCAGATGATCCTTGAATGGCTAGATGACTGTTTTGAGGCAGATACTGAATTAACCAAGCGATTGGCATGTGGAACACTACGCTGATCAAAAAGACCGATAGAAAAAGTAGGCTCAGTAACCATTTTGTTCTCATAACCTACCCTCGACCTAGCTGCAATCGACTCAACTCAACCACACCTTTAATGTCGGTGCGTTTTATATCAAGAAACTCGACCTCAACCCCTTCCGTCTCTTTGATATAAGCGAGCCACTGGATCAGTGATGAGAATGGGACTGGTTTGATCCACACTTGTACTTTGTTGTCTCTAGGCTGCATTCTTATTAATTCAATATTAAACTGCTTGCTACTGGCTGGAATCACCTGATTTAAGGGTTTAAAACGATCTAAGGTAGTCGATTGATTACTGCCTCTTAATGCAACAATGGCGTCTGCTCTTTTTTCCACCCACGTCAACAGTTTCTGCTCACTGTTCAAGCGGCTTTCGACCATAACTGATTTGTTACTTAGCGGTTTTAATAGCCCCCAGTAGAGCGTAGCGAATAGCAAAAAAAAGACCGCAACCAAGAGTAAATTTCGCTCTCGATTGGATAAGTTACTCCACCACGTTCTCATCCCTGCCTCCGGATAATAAATGAGCCACTGACTAAGCTATCACTCTTATTGAGTTGCCCTTGTTCCACCTCAAACGCTGCTTTTAAACTCACACCCATTTTTTCAAATGATTGAAAGTCAGGACTTTGAGCCAGGATACGCACCTCTTCTCGCTTGCCATCATATTTAATACTGACAATAGACATGGTGGGCACTTTAACAAAATAGGGGTGTAACTCATTCAACCAACTCAGCGCATCAAATCCCCCTTCCCCTTTTAATCGAGACTCTTCGGCTCTCATTTGAGATTTTAGATAATTGATGGTCGGGATTTTTCGTTTATTTGGAAAGATCTCCCTAAAGATGCGTTCACTTTCCGCCCGCAACGCCAAACCTTGTGCTTCCATCTTCTCTATCGTAATAACATGTTGAGCAAAGAGCATTACAACTAACAGGCTGGCTGCGATGGCCGCGGGTTTCCACAACGTCCAGTGAGCAAGCCACGACGAACGACTTTTATACTGGCCGCTTAACAGGTTGGCGGAACAGCTCATCGCTCCTTTTGATAACAGCTCCATGATCAACTCGGGCTTCTCGGCTTGCCACTGTGCAGAAATAGTATTTACGGTCAGTTCGGAGGGAGTATCGCTAAGGGTATGAATCACCCACTCTTCTTCACTCTCCGCTTTCTGATGCTCAAAGGCGCGTAGAAGGGGCTCAAACAGCTCCGTTTCCACACATGTCCCTTGATAAGCGCCACTTCTTACTATCCACTGCTGGTTCATAGCGGCAACCGTTAATCCATCACGATAATATGGCAGAGCCAAACAGTCTGGGATGATCTTTTTCACACTCAACCCTGCCTGTTCAAACTGGGTTAACCAACTCTCTAGCTTATTACGATTAATCACTGCAACATGGGCAACATTCGCCTCTTTACTCACTAACGAGAAATGCAAATCGGTAATGTCTTGCACTAACTCATCTTCCAATAAGTAGGGCAGTATGGTGCTTATATTTCTTGGTGCTCCGGCGGGTATTGCGACTTCCGTTAGCAATACATCACAAGATGGCATTAACGCAATAATCTGTCGTTGCGTTGCGTAACGACTAAGCTGTGAAAGCTCACTGGCCGAATGTAACTCTCCAGAGGCAATCACTTCATTCTGAGTTTGAGACCACACCAACCATTGAACTGGTTCAGTCTCTACACTATTGAGTCTTATTGTCAGAACTTCGCTCACTGAACCCTCCATAACGGCGACGTATTACGTTCACCGTATTCTCATCTTCGCTGTGTAACAGCGAGCGTACACGTACTCGAGACTGCTCGACCATTACCTCACTGTCTAATTCGAAATAGTCGCTAACTACCGTTAAATATGGCTTAGCACTGTTTTTTACTTTATCGTCAATCACACTGATTGCTGTTGTCGCTAAAAAGTCATCAACGCTTTTCCACCCCTCATAGGGCCGATCACTAATTACGCTCTGTGCATCTTCAAGGCTCAACATTGGTGAAAACAGTGCGCTTATAATTTCAGCCTGTTTCTCTTTGATGGTATTGATATTGAGCTGCCACGTAGAGGTTGGCAGAGCACATATCAGCGCTTGTACTTCAGTAAAGAGCGTGGCGGATACACCATTAACGGCTCTCAACTCACTGATGTCTGCAATCAAACCATTGGGAGTCACATAGGGCGGAGAAAATGCTTCGTAGCTGCTGTCTTCCACACCTGAAAGCGACTGCACTGCTTGGTTACTATCAATAAATTCCCAGCTTGAGTCCGCTACTGTCTCTGCTATGTAGTTGTCAGCCCCAGCATTTTCTAATATGTTCATCCATACGCGAACTAAATAGGGCCGTTGGTCAATGCTGTTCCCTTGCCCAGCGGCTGCCAGTGCATTCAAGTTAAAGCAGGCTTGCTTATCCACAATGTAACCTACTGCCGTACCATAATCTAATGGGTAGCTCTGCTTATCACGCGCCCACACTTGACTCAAGTTAACGCTATCTGGATTATCTTTCACGCTCTGTTTAATAGCGACTATAGCCAGTGCTTCAACCCCAACAGAGTACCAATAGGCCTGTTGATGATTACTTTGATTCTCTGAACGATGAAACTGCACCACCATTCGGTCACTCATCTGCGCTGCTATCGTGGTCATTATGGCTAATAGAAGTAACACTACTATCAGCGCAACGCCTCTCTGTTTTTGTCGCAACATCACGAGTCACCTCCCTCTGCTGCATCCCCTTTATCATTACTACTGCTGTTTGAGTCTAGTTGCTGCAAATCCACTTTCGGGGTTAAAAAAATACGCTCAATAACCCCTCTATCTTCTATGGTCAGGCTCATTTTTATCGCGGCTGGCAGGCTCAAAGTTTTCTCCCAGCTCTCTAACCATGACTTTCCATCATAGAAAGTGAAACTCAACGCTTCGACCTTATCGAGCAGTGTCACTTTATTCGGTTTGTCCCCGGAGATCGTATCGGGATAGCGCCACCATACTCTTTCCAACACACCATCTACCAAGCGATAACCAACCTTAGTGATCTCGCCTCGCGGAAACGTCTGTTGCGGATTCTGCCAACCAAGACGTACAAATAGGATCCCCTGTGCTTGTGAGTCAGCAACATAATCCCCTGCAATGATCAGGCTTTTGGACGCCTCTTCTCCACTGTTTCTGAATGGTCTTGCCGCCATCTGTCTAAAATCGTTATCAACATAAATAAGCGTGCGTTGTATCTGCTTAATACGCTCGATATTGACTTTGGCGATCTGATTGCTTCGCTGTGCCTGATTCACCACTTGATAAGCGCCAATGCTTAAACTGGCAAATACCGCAATGGCCACCAGCACCTCTATCAAGGTAAATCCGACATGGCGGTTAAGGCTGCGCATAACTTCTTACCGTTACAATAGAGTGTAACTGTGCTTCCTCTTTTGCCACGCTAATATCAAACGCTTTTAATAGGTTATCACTGGTTTTTATCGGTTGAATGGTCCAATACCACTGCTGATCAGCCAGTTCACTTTTGCCTTTAACGGTAGAGGTTGGCACCGTCGATAACATGACCATTGCCATTTGATTATCCGCAACCATGGAGGCAAAGGCTCGCTCCTCAAACCGAGAGATGGTATTGACACTCTGAGAGATAGTCTGCATCACGCTTAAGCTCGCCACCGCAAACACCGCTAATGCGACCAATACCTCTATCAGGGTCATACCTCTATTATCTCTCATCGTCATCCTCTCCAGGCCGAAGCAGGGTAACCAAACCAGCTTGGTCTGTATTCACTTGCCACTCCCGAGCAGACGAAGTCCCTTCCGTTTTAGTAGAGAATGTCACGGTAAATGGCGTTATTTCCCCGCTGGATAACACCACTATTTGCGGTGGTTTCACTCTGTTCTCTTCATTGAGGTCGTCAAACATCTCATCGTTAAATAGACTTCCCGTATCAAAAAGTCGATCTTTATCTAACCAAGCACTGCCACCCAACTCGACTGCTATTTGCAGATCATCCTCCAATTTGACATGGGTAAAGTAGCGACTCTCCTCAATCTCTTTCCAACCTTGCTCGCCTAAGGTTAAAAACCGGTACTCCGCTTGGCTCTCATTCACTCGGACACCGAAGTCAGTCCCATTCAGTAGCGCATCTTCACTGAGCAGTTGCACTAGCTGATAGAAACGAGACGCTTGTTGCTCTAACTGTTTATTGCTGTTTTCAGGTAGACTCATCACCACCACCAGCGAGCTGACAGAGAGCAGCACCAATACCAGCATGATTTCAATCAGAGTAAAGCCTCTACTCGCGGTCATGATCGCTCAATCCTACTTACTGAAAATCTTGCATATTCCAGTTTCCAATATCGGCATCAATACCTTCACCGCCCTCTTGACCATCAGCACCAAAGGTAAAGATATCAATTCGACCATTCTCACCAGGGCTTAAATATTGGTACTCATTACCCCAAGAGTCTTTTGGCATACGTTTGATATAACCGCCCTCAGGGTAGTTACGAGGTTCAGGAGCAATTGATGGCTTAGAAACCAGTGCTTCTAACCCTTGATCAGTACTAGGATAGCGGCTGTTTTCCAACTTATAGTTATCCAGCGCAGACTCTAAGGCCACAATATCCGTCACTGCTTTTTGTTGATCGGCTTTCTCTTTATTACCAAGCAGATTAGGAACAACCAAGGTGGCTAAAATACCTAAAATTACGATAACAACCATCACCTCTAATAGAGTAAAACCGCTCTGCTTTGATGATCGTACTAAACTGTGTGACTGCATAAAAACCTCTACCATTTCCAATAAAAACCGTTAACCAACCATATTATTCAGTTCGATAATCGGCATAAGTGTTGCGACGACAATAAAGAGAACCACGCCAGCCATCGCAACGATCAACAGGGGTTCGAAGATACCTAGAGCCATGGCGACCAGTGATTCAAAATCTCGATCTTGGTTATCCGCTGCTCGTGTTAACATGGGTTCGAGCTCACCACTGCGCTCACCACTGGCGATCATATGCAGCATCATAGGTGGGAAGAGTCGTGTTTGCTCTAGGGATAACTTTAAGCTTTCCCCCTCTCTCACCCTCAGCGACGCTTCAATCACCTGATCTTTAAACCACTGATTGCCCATCACGTCAGCAGCGACTTTCATTCCCTCAAGCAGCGGAATCGCACTCGAGGTACAGATCGCTAATGTACGGGCAAAGCGTGAGGTATTTAGCCCTTTAGCGACTTTACCAATCACTGGCACTGATAACAGGCTTCTGTCCCAATGCAAACGAAATGAAGGCCTCTTTAAGGCCCATTTCAGTATCGATATAAATAGAAAAAGCACGATTAAGACGGTGATGCCCCAGTGCTGGACAAAGTTACTCATTGCCAATAACACTTCAGTGACTGCTGGTAACCCTTGTCCCATATGTACAAACTGGTCAATGATATCAGGAACCACAGTCGCTAATAGGAATGCCACCACACAGATGGCAATTAGGGTCAGCATAGTTGGGTAGATCATCGCTTGTTGAAGCTTGCTTCGCATGCGCTGTCTGTTTTCAGCGTAATCCGCTAACCGGTCTAACACCGTATCCAAATGGCCCGACTTTTCACCCGCAGCCACCATAGAGCAGAACATCTCATCAAAAACATGAGGATATTCTGAGAAGCTTTCCGATAGGGTATAGCCCTCCACAACACGAGATCGAACACTCATCAACATATTTCGAATACGTACTGATTCAGTCTGCTCTGAAACGGCTTTTAAACACTCCTCTAAAGGCATTCCCGCTTCCACCAACGTAGAGAGTTGACGGGTTAACAGCGCTAGCGCATTGGTAGTGATCCCTTTTTTGAAGCTTAGGGATTGGGTCGATTTTTTTTGCTCTTTAAGCTTGGTCTCTACCACATGAGTAGGGATAAGTGATTTCTCTTTCAAGCGCTGACGAACTTGGCGAGCGTTGTCTCCCTCCATCACTCCTTTTTGCTGCTTTCCTTTACTGTTCAGCGCAATGTATTCAAATGCTGGCATTAACTGTCCTTAGTAACACGCATTACCTCTTCAAGAGTCGTGATACCTTGTCTGACTTTCAGCAGACCGTCGATACGGATACTTGGCGTTGCTTGACGTACCCACTTTTCAATCGCCTGTTCCCCCGCTTCACTGTGGATGAGCTCTTGAATATGCTCATCAACCAACAGCAACTCATGAATACCGGTTCGGCCTCGATACCCTTTATGATTACAGTGCTCGCACCCTTTCGGATGGTAGAGGGTTAATGATTGCTCTTCACCCATCGCAAACAGTTTTTTCTGCTCCCGATCCGCTTCATAAGGTTGTCGACAGTCTGGACAAATTTTACGAATCAATCGCTGGGCCAGCACTCCGAGTAGAGATGATGAGATTAAAAAGGGTTCAACCCCCATATCTCGAAGGCGAGTCACCGCCCCCACCGCGGTATTAGTGTGTAGAGTCGACATGACTAAATGGCCAGTTAATGATGCTTGCACCGCAATGTCAGCGGTTTCAATATCTCGGATTTCACCGATCATCACCACATCTGGATCTTGTCGTAGAATCGCTCTTAATCCTCGGGCAAAGGTCATGTCTACCTTAGGGTTAACTTGGGTCTGTCCAATGCCATCAATATCAAATTCAATGGGGTCTTCTACTGTTAAGATATTACTCTCGGCACTGTTAAGCTCTTGCAGACCGGCATACAGCGTGGTGGATTTACCAGAACCAGTAGGACCGGTAACCAAAATAATACCGTGGGGGCGTTTTAGCATCTTCTGGAAGCTAGTGTGGTTCTCATGGGTCATGCCTAAACTGTGCAGATCAAGCTGAGTGGCATTTTTATCTAGTAGTCGCATGACCACACGTTCACCATGGGAAGAGGGCATGGTAGAAACCCGCACATCCACCGCTCGTCCGCCAATTCTTAATGAAATCCGCCCATCTTGAGGAATACGTTTCTCGGCAATATCCAATTTAGACATCACCTTAACGCGAGAGACTAACCGCGGGGCTAATTTGCGACTCGGTCGTAATACATCAATCAGCACACCATCAACACGAAAACGAATCGAAAGCTCTTTTTCGAATGTCTCAATATGAATGTCTGATGCCCCCTCTTTGATCGCTTCACCTAACATCGCGTTAATCAACTTAATGATGGGTGCATCATCGTCTGACTCAAGCAGGTCTTCGTTTTCAGGTAGCTCTTCAGCCAATGAGAAGAAGTCATCATTATCTGAGCCAAGATCTTCCATTAACTGACGCGCTTCCGATGAGTCCCTTTGATAGGCTAAAGTCAACTTTGCATCAAACTCCTCATCCGTCAGTTGATGCAGTGAGAAAGGCGCTGCTACCACTCGGCGAATTTCGAGCAAAACGATAGAAGGCAATGGGTTTATATGGAATAGCACCCAGTTTGACAACATCTCGCCCTCTACGGTTCGACTCTCTACGAGCTCGATCACTACCTGATTTCGTTTTGCATAAGCAAAAGGGAGTCGATAGTGCATTGGCACCTGCATCGAGGAAAAGTCCACCATTACCCTTTATCTCCTAACTGATCAATAAAGGCTTGAATTTCAGCGGGGTGTCTTCTATCAGCCCCATACTCAGGCAGTACTGGAATGTCACTGTCTGGTAATAGTTGTAAGCCCTGCTCTGCTTTATAAAGCTGCTCCGCACGAATATAGTTGTATTTGCGTTGAGTAATACCATCGGCGGTAATGCCATCGCGGATAATGGTCGGTTTGATAAAGACCATCAGGTTCTTCTTCTCAACTTGGGTACTGGTGGATCGAAATAGGTAACCTAAGACTGGAATGTCCCCTAAAAAAGGGACTTTCGATTCACTTTCAAGCGCCCTCTCATCGATTAACCCACCAAGCACCAACATCTGTCCATCTTGCACAATCACGGAAGTATTGAGTTGGCGTTTTGCAAACCGAACATCTACGGCGCCATTGGCCCCTAAGACATTAGACACCTCTTGCTCGATGTCTAACTGCACCGAGTTACCTTCATTGATCTGCGGCACCACTTTGAGCTTAATGCCCACCTCTTTACGTTCCACCGTTTGGAATGGGTTGTCATTATTTGAACCCGCGGCAGAACCAGTAATCACCGGTACCTCTTCGCCGACAACAAATGAGGCTTCCCCATTATCCATCACAGTAATACTCGGTGAAGAGAGAATGTTCGAATTAGAGTCGGTGGCAACAGCACTAATTAACGCTGTCCAATCTCCCATAATAACGCTCATAGCAGCGCCGTTAACCCCTCCTAAAGCCGATGCTAACGCAGAGTAATCCCCCTCTTCTGTGGTCTCTCGAGATTCCCATTTATTGTTAGTAGAGTCCCAATAACTTTCCGTTTTGGTTACATCTTTAGCCTCTTCCAAACCGACCATGACATTACCAATAGGAACGCCCGTATTGCCATACTGGATCACCGCCCCTGTCTCTAGAGAGCCCCACTGCACACCAAGCTGAACCCCGTCACCTTCTGCCATTTCAACAATCAGTGCCTCAATCAACACTTGCGCACGACGAATATCCAGCTGAGCAATAATATCTTCAACCGACTTCATCATATCGGGCGGGGCTGAAATCACTAATGAATTGGTATCGGTATGCGCGGCAATAAAAATCTCTCCGCGGGTACTGCTATTAGTGGTTGCCTGTTTCGCACCTTTACTTGCACTTAAATTATCAGTGACACCCTTAATCACATCCACCAGCTCTTCAGCATTGGCGTACTTTAAATAGAAAACTCGATTGTTTCCTTTGGTTGCCATCTCCACATCCAACTGATCAATCAATTTTTTCAGGCGCTTACGGACTTTAGGATCCCCTGAGATCAATATGGCATTGGTGCGCTCATCAGCTACAATTTTAGGTTGAAGGAATGCAGGCGTGTTTTTATCTGTGGTGGTTTTATTCAACGCGGTGACAATGCGAACCATTTCAGCAGCTGACGCGTTTTTCAGCTCAACCACTTCAATCTCTTTATCGCCCGCTTGGTCGACGCGTTTTATGATCTCAGCCAAGCGATTAACCACAGCGGCACGGCCCGTTAACATAATGATATTGGCTGGATCGTAGTGCACCACATTACCGGCACCCGCATTATCGTTTAGCTGCCTTAATAGCGGCGAGAGCTCTCTAACAGAGACATTGAGTACAGGAACTACACGCGTGATCACAACATCACCTGAAACCGAATCACTGCTGCCCAACACCGGAATTGCGGAGGTTTTGGCGTCTTTGTCTTTAATGACCTTCAGTACACCAGACTCCATCTCAACCACCGCGAATCCATACACTTCGAGCACATTTAAAAAGAACTGATAGTACTGCTCTTCATTAAGAACATCGTAACTGCGCACATTCACTTGGCCACGAACTGCGGGATCAACAATGATGGTTTTCTCTAAGTTTCGACCAACAATATTGATAAATTCCGTTATGTTGGTCCCTTTAAAGCTGGCACTGAAATCATTGGCCGAGGCACCAAAGCATAACCATCCACTGAGTAGAAAAACGGCTAATCTGTACGTCCATTTGTTCACAAGAAACTCCTAAAACCGCTTTTAATTGTAGTTTTCGTTAATTTAAAGGTAGATACACGTTATGGGTTTGACCGTTGCGTTCTACGGTTAAGCTTAATTCAGTTAATGAAGAGAAAGATTGCCATATTGATGACAGCGCATTTGGATCCGTCAAATCGGTTCCATTTAAGCTCATCGCCACATCTCCTGGCTTCAATCCTATCAAATCAAATATTTGTCTATTTTTTCCAGGGCTAACTCGATAACCAACAATTTCACCGTTGCGGTTAACTTGAGACAACCGAATATACTGCATAATCGCTTGAGGGTTCTTAACAATATCCTGTCGTAACTTAGCAATCATCGCTTCACTGCTGCCACTGTTATTCCCTTGGCTAGCAATCATCCCGCTCGGTATTTTTTTAGGTTCGGTGATAGGTTGCTGACTATAATCGATCCCTTCCAACATTAAGGTCTCATCTCGACCTCGGTTATCAATGATCACTCGATCTGGATAAACGGCTTTTAGACTTGCTCTAGTCCCATCAATCAGTTCGCCTAAGCCATAGGTGTTCTGTTTTCCTTGATTGGTGATAACCGCTAAACTTTTCTCTTTATCTGAGGTGGCAACTACCCCTGCCAATTCTAAATTGAGTTCCGTTTCAGGTACTTCGCTGATGATTTCTGTCACAACTGCCACCGCACTGTTTTCCGCACGATATTGACCAAATAGATCACTTTGAATAAGGGGAGTTAACGTCCCTGTTTGAATGGGTTGATTCAAGGTTACATTAGCACCGCTTGGCTGCCACTTACTGATAGGCTGTTCTAAAGTAGAAAGTGTCCAGATCAATGAACCCAATACCCACGCTAGTAACATGATCACAACGATCATGACTATCTGGCTTGCTGGCTTTTCAGCTGCAAGCAATTTATTGGCGGTCATGGTTGATCGAAGGCTTCGGGTCATTAGGTTAACGTCTCTTTTTATCTATCTGGTAATCTTAACCAATAAACATCACTAAGTCCGTAATAATGCGGCTAAAATGAAGTATGAATAACCGTACTTGGTCTACTTATCACAAAAAAAGGTCTATTAATTCTATCAATACTAATTAACAGCACGCCAGTTATCTATGCTTGAAATTGTTATCAGCCATCTCCATATAAGGAGAGTCGTTCTTTGATTCGGAAAGTAGCCATGAGTTCAAATAAAAGCAGCACAAATAACCAAGTTCGTCTCGATAAATGGCTATGGGCTGCTCGTTTCTATAAAACACGTTCAATCGCAAGAAACATGGTTGATGGTGGAAAAGTTCATTATAATGGTCAGCGCTCTAAACCAAGTAAAATGGTTGAGCTCAATGCGGTGATCAAACTTCGTCAAGGTAATGATGAGAAAACCATCACCATTTTGAAAATTTCCGATCAGCGACGTGGAGCTCCAGAAGCGGAACTGCTCTACTCTGAAACAGAACAGAGCATCGAACTTCGTCAAGAGAATCATTTGAAACGAAAACTACACGCAGTCAGTCCTAGTCCAGAGAGACGCCCAGATAAAAAACAGCGACGTGACATCATTAAATTTAAAAATATTAACAATTTAGTCGACAACGATTAAATCAAAGCTGGAGCAGCTAATGGCCAACAATACTTTGCATCGATATCTATTTGAAGATCTCTCCGTTCGTGGGGAGCTTGTTCAACTAGACGACGCCTATCAGCAGATAATCTCTAGCAAAGAGTACCCGACTGCCGTTCAAAACTTACTGGGAGAGCTGTTAGTTGCAACAACTCTTCTCACGGCCACCTTAAAATTTGAAGGGTCAATTACGCTTCAACTGCAAGGGGATGGCCCAGTATCTTTAGTGGTTATCAATGGCGATAACAATCAAAAAGTGCGAGGGGTTGCCCGTTATGATGGTGAGGTTGCCGATGATGCAGGTTTACACGAAGCACTAGGTAAGGGTCACTTAGTGATCACTATTACTCCGAATAAAGGCGAGCGCTATCAAGGTGTAGTCGCTTTAGAAGGTGACAACTTATCTCAGTGTCTGGAAGCCTACTTTGAACGTTCGGAACAACTAAAAACACGGTTATGGATCCGTCTTGGTGACGTAAATGGAAAAGCACACGCTGCTGGTATGTTGTTACAAGTGATGCCAGATGGCACAGGTTCCGAAGATGATTTTGAACACTTAGAACAATTAACAGATACGGTGAAAAATGAAGAGCTATTTACCTTAGTAGCAGAAGACCTTCTTTACCGTCTTTACAACCAAGAATCAGTAAAATTATTCGATCCTCAAAGTGTTGAATTTTTCTGTGGATGTTCAAGAGATCGGAGCGGAGCCGCAATTATCACAATTAATCGTGAAGAAATTAATGACATCATTTCGCAAGAAGGAAAAGTTTCTCTTCATTGCGATTATTGCGGCACCACTTACAACTTTGATAGTGTTGATGTTGCCAACTTATTCGAAAATGCAGTAAAAGGTAATGAAAAGCTACATTAATTCGCTTAACTGGTTTATTTCTCAGTAACAATAAGTCAAGTAAAAGCCAGCCGTCGTGCTGGCTTTTTTGTGTTCTACGTTTCTAAATAAACGCTTTTTACTCTTATAAATACTCACTTAATTTTGTACAAGTAATAATCATCTACATCTAGCGCAAACGATAAACTTAAGGATAGAATATAGGTATAGCCAGAAAATGATTAAGGCGTAAGATCTTAACAATAGTTTCGGTTTATATTTACATCATTAACCTGAGGTATTTTCAGGTTGCTAGCATGGTCGACAGTTAGTCAGACAATTTTACCCCCTACAGGAGCACCTATGAGCGTTAATAACGGACATGACACAAAGGTTGCGCAAGGCATCGACCTATCTAAATATGGTCTAACTGGCGTGAAAGAAATTCTGCGTAATCCTTCTTATGAAGAGCTTTTTATTGAAGAGACTCGTACTGGGCTAGAAGGGTATGAGAAAGGGACTGTTACTGAGCTAGGTGCGGTTGCCGTTGATACCGGAATTTTTACTGGGCGCTCACCAAAAGATAAGTACATTGTTAAAGATGATACCACTAGCGATACACTTTGGTGGTCTGATCAAGGTAAAAATGATAACAAAGCGATAACACAGGAAGTGTGGTCTGATCTAAAATCTTTAGTCACTGAGCAATTGTCTAGCAAGCGTCTATTTGTTATCGATGCATATTGTGGTGCCAATCCAGACTCTCGTTTATGTGTTCGTATTATCACAGAGGTAGCTTGGCAAGCACACTTTGTAAAAAACATGTTTATCCGCCCTACTGACAAAGAGCTAGAAACCTTTGAACCAGACTTCGTAGTCATGAACGGTGCGAAAACCACTAACCCAAATTGGAAAGAGCAGGGACTTAACTCTGAAAACTTTGTTGCTTTCAACCTGACAGAACGCATTCAAATCATTGGTGGTACTTGGTACGGCGGTGAGATGAAAAAAGGTCTGTTCGCTGTAATGAACTACCTACTTCCTCAAAAAGACATTGCGTCTATGCACTGTTCTGCCAATGTAGGAGAGAAAGGAGATACCTCTATCTTCTTCGGTCTATCGGGTACCGGTAAAACGACTCTTTCAACGGATCCAAAACGTCAACTGATTGGTGATGATGAGCACGGCTGGGATGATGATGGTATCTTCAACTTTGAAGGCGGTTGCTACGCAAAAACCATTCGCCTTTCCAAAGAAGCAGAACCAGATATTTACAATGCTATCTGCCGTGATGCTCTACTTGAGAATGTAACGGTTCGTAATAACGCATCGATCGATTTCAATGACGGGTCAAAAACTGAGAACACTCGTGTTTCTTACCCTATTTACCACATTGAAAATATCGTTAAGCCAGTATCAAAAGCGGGTCACGCTACTAAAGTGATTTTCTTAACTGCAGATGCATTTGGTATTTTACCCCCTGTCTCTAAGTTAACCCCTGAGCAGACGAAATATCACTTCCTATCAGGCTTTACTGCAAAGCTTGCTGGTACTGAACGAGGCATTACTGAGCCGACACCAACCTTCTCAGCGGCATTTGGTGCAGCCTTCTTAATGCTTCACCCAACCAAATATGCTGAAGTGTTAGTTAAACGTATGGAAGCTTCAGGCGCTGAAGCTTACCTAGTCAACACCGGTTGGAATGGCACAGGTAAACGTATCTCAATTAAAGATACTCGTGGCATTATTGACGCGATTTTAGATGGTTCAATCGATGATGCACCAACTAAGATGATCCCTGTGTTTAATCTTGAAGTACCGACTGCACTTCATGATGTTGACCCTTCTATTCTTGACCCTCGTGATACGTACCCAGAGAGCAAAGAGTGGGATGAGAAAGCCGATGATTTAGCCCAACTGTTCATCAATAACTTTGATCAATACACGGATAATGATGAAGGGAAATCTTTAGTGGCTGCTGGACCGCAGCGAGATTAATCCCCACTTCAGATTTTAAAAAGCTATCTGGATCTCAAGCCCTTCACCTGAAGGGCTTTTTTCTGTTTTCTCACTTGTATATTCCCTAATTTTCCGTCAGTGTTGGGTTCTAATACTGAGGGTTATCCATGAAATTTGCGGCAAAACTACTTCTTACACTGATCATCTTATTGATGCTAGCCATCTCCTCTGTTGCGATTCTTCTACAGACAAAATACGCCGAACCTGTCATCAATCAACTGCTTGGCAAGTACGCGGATAACTCGGTACATATTGGTCAGGTCGATTATGATATCCAGTCTCCTCTCTACGTCCACATGAAAGATATAACGATCAAGCAAGCTAAGAGTGCTCCTCTACACATTGAACGGCTCGAGCTGTGGATTGCACCTAGATTTATACAAGACTCAAAGTTACAGCTCAAAAGTCTACTTGTTGATGGTATGAGTCTGCAGCAAGGTAAACCTGCATTAGCACTGTATGACTGGATTCAGATCAACCAACTCTCTATCAATAATTTGGATTACGCAGACAACGAACTTGTATTAAGAGAAGCAAGCGTGCAGTTTGAAAGTGGCGTCGATATGTCACAATCGTCTCTGCAGTTTAGCGGTAAATTCCAATTTTCAGCCAAGCAGCTCTACTGGCACGGTGAAGCACTCAACAACCTCCTAATAAATGGCCACTATGCTCCGAATCTGACCACACTTTACGGTTTGTCCTTTACCTGGCAGCAGAGTGAAATTACCGCTCAAGCAGAGCTTATTGATAGTAAAATCTGGAAAGTTCCCAGCTTAACTATCAGTCATTTAAATCTTGAGTCAGATTCATTTCAGCAAGCAACACAGTATTTAATGCATATTACCGAACAAGATTATCAGTTCCAATTAGAACGAATCGACCTGCTAAACAGCAATATTGAACTGCCTGAATTTTCAGCTAACCAACTGAACCTAACAGCGCAAAATATCGATCTGAACCGCTCATTTTGGCAACAACAGAGTGAGTGGACCTTCAGTGCTGACTCTATTCAGCTCAACCAACAGCTGATTGAAAGCCCGATTGTTCAGTTCTCTATTCGTGATAATCGGGCTGAAGTTGAACACGCATCCCTACAGATCTTCAACGGTTCAATACAGTTCACTGGCCAAGTATCACCAACCACCGTTAATCTTGAGTCTCTCAATATTAGTCATCTTAAGTGGATTGTTGACACCGATATCAAAAACAAAGTCAGTGCGTATATAAACGGCCTTTCTCAACTTGATATTGCCCAACTCTCTATCAAGAACAGTAAAATTATCAATGCGAATGATCCTCACCCTTTCCAGATAACGTCACTGGAAATGGAAGGAAAAGGGTTAGAGCTACAGCAGAATGACCAATGGGGCTTGTGGAGTGGAAACATCAGTATGAGCGCTTCCAGTGCCAGTATTGACTACCTGACCACTGAGCAACCCTTAGTGAAGATGAATAGCATGGGTGGCGAATGGATCATTGAACGTGCAGTCTTTCCTTTTGCCGCAGGATTACTAGACATCACTGGTAACGTCGATTTGCATAGTGACAGTCAGCCTTGGTCGCTATCTGCCATTGGTGATGGGGTTCCAATAAATGTGATCTCTCAATGGATAGACCCTGAACTCTCCATCAGCGGAGATGCCGAGCTAAACTTATCCGCTAAAGGATTGATTGCTAACCGAACCGCCTTTAACTACAGTCTTGAAGGTCGGTTAATACTCGTGCCAAGAAACGTCCTCTCTTCAATGGACGGGCAGCAACTTTGGCAACGACAGTTAAAAATCCATACTGATAAAGAGCAGGGTGGTGGTCCTTTCGCTCTCGATAGTTCAGCCATTGAGGTATCTGCGGATAGAGGAAGAGTCACGGTATCCCCTGTCGATGTCTCTGGAGATGATTTTATCTTACATCTTGAGGGTGACTACGATCTGGTGTCACCGCAAAAAAGCTCTCTGAGTTATCAGTTCAGTCAAGAGTGTCAGCAAATAAACCGAGCGGTAAATGTGCAGGAGATGGAAATCATTAACTCCTGCGACACCTCTAAGGAGTGATAGTCGATTAGTATTTATTTCCTTGAGGCAGCAGCATATAAGTTCCGGTGAACTCTGCGCACTCCTCATCACCACTGAATAGGCTCACGGTAATCTGAAAACGAGCCTGACGTCCACTTGCTAGTCTACGCAGATCACCACTCAAGCTATCTAAAGAGGAGACCGCTCTTGGGTTACTTTTAATCGGTTTACGATAACGGATATGGCTATCTGCTAACACAATGTCTCCAAGTAAGTTTCGCTCTTTCATTAGCAGCCACACCAACCCCCAACCAGCTAAGGTTGCCATGGTGAAAATACTGCCAGCAAACATGGTGTTGTGTGGGTTTAAATTGGCATTCATTACCGCGCCAACTTCAAAACGATAACCGGTGTACTGGGTGATTTTGATGCCCATCTTTTCACTGATCGGGATCTCTTTGCTCCAACGCTCTTGCAGTTCCGCGCACCAATCTGGTCGTCTCAATACATCCGCCATAGGATCCAATGGTTTTAGCATTTGTTGGTGACGTATTGGCCCTCGCTCATCACTCATTTCACCTTGGCTTTCAAAGCCATTTTGCAGATAAAAAGGTATTGCCTCTTCACGGGCATTACAGACCAAACGTTTGGCATTTTCTTGTCGAGCGTAAGACTCTAAAGCGATCAGTACCAAGGCTCCGATACCTTTACCTCGATATTGTGGAGAGACCGCCATATATCGAATCTGTCCGTCATTATCTGGTGTGAGATAAAGCCGACCAACCGCAAGGGGGTTCCCTTTGCTGTCAACAATCATCCGATGCTGACTGACCTCATCATAGGCATCACGCTCTGACCCCTCAGGTTGGTGCCACATTTCACGCAATATTTGCCATCGGAAGTGATAATACCGTTTATATTCATCATCAGTTTTTGGGGTAATTAAACGAAACATGAACTCCCTCTCACGCAGTAGTAAATTGGTTGGCTGATTATACTTGTAGCCAGAAAGTCACGGGACCATCATTGGTCAGTGATACCTTCATATCCGCACCAAAACGCCCTCTCTCGGTAGTAATGGATGTATCAGCGCACTTGTCAGAGAAGTAGTTATATAACCTCTGTGCCTCTTCAGGAGCCGCTCCTTTGGAGAATCCTGGTCGTGTTCCTTTCTTAGTATCCGCTGGCAGTGTAAATTGAGACACTACTAATAGACTACCGTTCACTTGTTGTACATTTAAATTCATCTTACCGTCGGCATCTTCAAACACTCGATAACCTAAAACTCGTTCAACCAACCGATTAGCTTTGCTCTCATCATCGCCTTTTTCAACCCCGAGCAGTACCAATAATCCCTGTCCAATTTCACCAACACGGTTGCCATCAACTTTTACACAAGCGTCACTTACTCGTTGTATCAATGCTATCACTATCTTTACTCTCTATTGAATGTGTATCGAATGACTGTGTGGGTAAATACCGCCACTTATCGTGTTCACCTAAACTTGCAGTGATCTCTGCACCGAGCAATACAATAAGCCAACATAGATATACCCACACAAATAAAATGGGTATTGCGGCCAGTGCTCCGTATATCAGTTGATAGGATGGGAACCGGGTGATATATAGGGCAAACCCATCTTTGCTCAACTCAAACAGTACACTGGCAACCAGCGCACCGATTAACGCATGTAACAGGTGCACTTTTTTGTTAGGCACCAGCAGATAGAGCACACCAAAAGCGCAAAAAGAGAGAATGATAGGTAGCCACCCCAACAACTGATGATAAAAGCCACTGGCCAACTCCCCTTCTAGGATCGACAGTGACGCCAAGTAGGAACTGGCGGCAATACTGGCTCCTACAAATAGTGGACCTAGGGTTAAGACCATCCAGTACATAGAAAACGAGTAGATTCGACGACGACTCTGCTTGACTCGCCAGATGAAATTCAAACTTTTATCAATGGATGAAATCAGCATGACGGCGGCGACAAAAAGAAACAAGCTACCTACCGCAGTCATCTTGCCAGTATTTGAAATAAACTCATTAAGTGATTGTTCAACAGCTTCCCCCGCTGCAGGCACAAAATTGCTGATCACAAACTGCTGTATCACCTCACCCACACCAGAAAAGATGGGAAAATGGGACAGCACAGAGAGCAGAACAGTGAGCAGTGGTACCAATGAGAGCAGAGTAATGTAAGCCATATAGCCAGCGCTTACCGGTAAACGGTCATGACCAATTCGCTGCCAAAGGTAACGAAAGTAGTTGAGTAACACGGTTAAGCGGTGTGCATTGTGTGTCGAAAATATTTTATCCATACCTATCATCTTTCTTCAACTCTATTGCACATATTAATGTCGACATTCCATTCGAATTTATCTAACTCATTATAGCAGATAAAAAAAATCCCTTCACAGCCTAGCCACGAAGGGATTTCTATCACAACCAGTTAGTAGATGGTTCTCTACCTACTGTTATGTTTATCCGCGATTTGCACGCTTACGGTCATTTTCCGTTAGGTGACGCTTGCGAATACGGATGCTTTCAGGTGTTACTTCAACTAGCTCATCATCATCGATGAATTCAAGAGCTTGCTCAAGTGTGTACTTGATTGCAGGAGAAAGAACCTGTGCTTCATCCGTACCAGATGCACGAACGTTTGTCAGCTGCTTTCCGCGTAAACAGTTGATGGTTAAATCGTTATTACGGTTATGAATACCGACGATCTGACCTTCATATACTTCATCACCGTGCTCTGAGAACAAGCGACCACGACTTTGTAGGTTAAACAGTGAGTAAGTTACCGCTTTACCTGTGCCGTTAGAGATCAATACGCCATTTGAACGCTGACCAATTTCGCCACCTTTATGAGGACCGTAGTGATCGTATGAGTGATAAATAAGACCAGAACCTGAAGTCATTGTTAAGAATTCAGTTTGGAAACCAATCAAGCCACGAGAAGGCATCATAAAGTCCATACGGATACGGCCTTTTCCATCTGGTGCCATGTCAGTAAGTTCACCCTTACGAATACCAATATTTTCCATAATGGCACCTTGATGTTCTTCAATAACATCTATGGTAACGGTTTCAAACGGTTCCATTTTCTGACCGTCAACGTCTTTAATGATAACTTCAGGACGAGATACAGCAAGCTCGAAACCTTCACGACGCATGTTTTCAATCAAGATAGAAAGGTGAAGTTCACCACGACCAGATACACGGAAGCGATCCGGGCTATCAGTCTCTTCAACACGTAACGCTACGTTATGAACCAACTCTTTTTCAAGACGTTCTAAAATGTTACGTGAAGTAACGTACTTACCTTCTTTACCAGCAAACGGAGAAGTGTTTACTTGGAAAGTCATAGTAACTGTTGGCTCATCAACCGAAAGAGGCGGTAATGGATCAACATTATTTACGTCACAGATAGTGTCTGAAATTTTAAGCTCACCCAGACCCGTAATCGCAACAATATCACCTGCGTTAGCTTGTTCAACTTCGTGACGCTCAAGGCCTAAGTAGCCAAGAACCGTACCGACTTTAGCATTACGTGTTTTACCATCAGCACTTGCAATAGTAATTTGTTGGTTAGGTTTTACAGAACCACGAGCAACACGTGCAACACCGATAACACCCACGTATGAGTTGTAATCTAGTTGCGAAATTTGCATTTGAAGTGAACCATCTAGGTCAACCTTAGGTGGTTCAACGGTATCAACAACCGCTTGGAATAGAGGTTGCATATCTTCGCCAACCGTATCGCCTTCCATTGTTGCCCAACCGTTTAATGCTGATGCATAGACGGTTGTGAAATCAAGTTGCTCATCAGTAGCGCCCAGATTATCAAATAGGTCAAAGATTTGATCCATAACCCACTCAGGACGAGAGCCAGGACGGTCAATCTTATTAATGACAACAATTGGCTTAAGACCGTGTGCGAAGGCTTTTTGAGTTACAAAGCGAGTTTGAGGCATAGGGCCATCAACCGCATCAACAATCAATAATACGGAATCAACCATCGACATAATACGCTCAACTTCGCCACCGAAATCGGCGTGTCCAGGGGTATCTACGATGTTGATGCGGTAATCATTCCAGTTAATTGCTGTGTTTTTTGCAAGAATGGTGATGCCACGCTCTTTCTCGATATCATTCGAGTCCATTACACGTTCTTCAGACTCACCACGATATTCTAGGGTACCTGACTGTTGTAACAGCTTATCAACCAACGTCGTTTTGCCGTGGTCAACGTGCGCGATAATCGCGATATTTCTTAGTTTATCAATCTGTGGAGTAGACATGGATTCAAATTCACTCAGAGCATGTAGCTACCACCATTGGTGCTACTTGGTTTAAAATCGGTCAATAATTTAACAGATTTTAAGACAAAACCCACGAAATATGTGATTTAATCCACAATCTTTTTTTCCTTTTTTTAAACACAAGCACAACAATTACATATAAACATATGATTTGTAAGTGTAATTGAATATTTCTCCTTACATTAAGTAAAATAAAAAAGTATCTTAGATTGTCGAGAAAACCTGCTTTCCTTTTTAATAGAATAGGATTGTTCAGTGGTCTATATTTCAACAGTTGCATTATTACGGTGCTTACCTTGCCCTGTTGCACCGAAAGAGTGCAGCAAAGATCAAAAATGGTGCAGTATCGTTGTTAGCATTCACATAACAACAGATAAATGACTGATTTTTAAGGAGTGCACTCTTTGGCACGATTTTCGCAGTATAGTTTTCAGACGAAATAGATTTTAGACACTAAATTTATAACACCGGAGGTTACCCTGATGTCAGTTGATAACGTATTAGCACTGATCCAAGAAAACGAAGTAAAGTTTATCGATTTACGTTTTACCGATACAAAAGGTAAAGAGCAGCACATTTCAATTCCATCTCACCAGCTTGATGCTGACTTCTTCGAAGAAGGTAAAATGTTTGATGGTTCGTCTGTTGCAGGTTGGAAAGGAATCAATGAATCAGACATGGTAATGATGCCTGACGCTTCGAGCGCGGTTCTTGACCCATTCACTGAAACCGCAACTCTGAATATCCGTTGTGACATCCTTGAACCAACGACAATGCAAGGTTACGACCGTGACCCACGTTCAATCGCTAAGCGTTCTGAAGAGTACCTACGTTCTACAGGTATTGCTGACACCGTATTAATTGGTCCTGAACCTGAGTTCTTCCTTTTTGATGATGTTAAGTTCAACACTGACATGTCAGGTTCTTTCTTCAAAATTGACGATATCGAAGCGGCTTGGAACACAGGTTCTGACTTCGAAGGTGGTAACAAAGGTCACCGTCCTGGCGTTAAAGGTGGTTACTTCCCTGTTGCTCCAGTCGATTCTTCTCAAGACATTCGTTCTGCAATGTGTCTTGTTATGGAAGAGATGGGCCTTGTTGTTGAAGCACATCACCACGAAGTGGCAACAGCTGGTCAAAACGAAATTGCAACTCGCTTTAATACGCTAACCACTAAAGCCGATGAGACGCAAATCTATAAATACGTTGTACATAACGTTGCCCACGCATTTGGTAAAACAGCGACGTTCATGCCTAAGCCTCTTGTAGGTGATAACGGTTCTGGTATGCACGTACACCAATCACTAGCAAAAGATGGTGTAAACCTTTTTGCTGGCGATAAGTATGGCGGCCTGTCTGACCTAGCGATCTACTACATTGGCGGTATCATCAAACACGCCCGTGCGATTAACGCATTTGCAAACCCATCAACCAACTCTTATAAGCGTTTGGTTCCTGGTTTTGAAGCCCCTGTTATGTTGGCTTACTCAGCACGTAACCGTTCTGCTTCTATCCGTATCCCAATTGTTCCAAGCCCTAAGGCTCGTCGTATCGAAGTACGTTTTGGTGACCCAGCGGCTAACCCTTACCTTTGCTACTCAGCAATGCTTATGGCTGGCCTTGACGGAATCAAAAACAAGATTCACCCTGGCGATGCAATGGATAAAGACCTCTATGACCTTCCAGCGGAAGAAGCTGCAGAGATCCCACAAGTTGCAGAATCACTACAACAAGCGCTTCAGGCACTTAGCGACGACCGTGAGTTCTTAACGGCTGGCGGTGTTTTCTCAAGTGAGTTCATTGACTCTTACATTAAGCTTAAGTCTGAAGATGTAGAACTGATTAACATGACAACTCACCCATTAGAGTTTGAACTGTACTACTCAGTATAATGGCAGGCATTACGCTCACCATTAACCCGTAATAAAATAAAACCTGCGCTCGCCGTGGGTTTTTTTTCACCCGTATAAAATCAATTATAAATTAAACGCTTATTACAAACATATAGGCAAGAAAATTGCATTATTAGCACAAAGAGTAACAATTTATTAGATTCGCACCAAAACAGAAGGTTATCAGTATAAATGTCCCTTCTAAGATATCTTGATGCACCAAAATAGTGCACACTTAAGAATCAGATGACAATGAGTGGCGATACCATGACAAATTTATCCGAAACACTACTGAACAATCTCGTTACCGCCGCTGTGCTGTTAGATGAAGAGTTGGCGATCGCTTATGCTAACCCTTCCGCTGAACAACTCTTTTCACAAAGTGCGCGTCGTCTGGATAAATTGAAGCTCACCAAACTCATTCAACACACATCGTTAGACCTTTCACTCTTTACTCAGCCTTTAATCAGTGGCCAAAGTATTACCGATAGCGACGTCACATTAGTCATTGATCACCGTCCCGTCATGGTAGAAATCACCGTCAGCCCCGTCTCTTGGGATAAAAAAATCATGCTGCTGGTAGAGTTAAGACAGATAGGAAAACAGCGACGATTAAGCCAAGAGATATCCCAGCATGCCCAACAGATGGCGGCCAAGGTATTAGTGCGCAACTTAGCACATGAAATTAAAAATCCGCTCGGGGGATTACGAGGTGCTGCTCAACTGCTTGAAAAAATGTTGCCAGACCCATCTCTAAAAGAGTATACCCAGCTCATCGTTGAGCAAGCCGATCGATTAAGAAACCTTGTCGACCGGTTGTTAGGGCCACAACGATTAGGGAAAAAACAAGAGAACAATATCCACGTAGTGCTTGAGAAGGCGCGCCAAATTGTTGAGTTGGCCAACGAGGGAGAGATCAAGTTCATTCGCGATTATGACCCAAGCTTGCCTGACTTTTTGATGGATTCCGAGCAGATAGAGCAGGCATTTTTGAATGTGATTAGCAACGCCGCTCAAGCATTGGAAAACCAGCAAGAGAGAGTAATTACCCTACGCACCCGCACCGAATACCAAACCAATATCCATGGCCACCAATATCGATTAAGTGCCAAAGTGGAAATCACCGATAATGGCCCAGGGATCCCTAAAGAGATACAGGATACCCTTTTCTATCCTATGGTCAGTGCTCGCGAAGGAGGCACTGGATTAGGCTTATCGATTTCACAAAACTTAATCGACCAACATAAAGGCAAGATAGAGGTGATTAGCTGGCCGGGGCAGACCACGTTCACTCTCTATTTACCAATAAAATAGCAACCATTTTTAATAAAGACTTCAGAGGCAGATATGAGCAAAGGACTAATTTGGGTTGTAGATGATGATAGCTCTATACGCTGGGTATTAGAAAAGACCCTAACTTCCGCTCAAATGCAGTGTGACACCTTTGCCAACGGTGAAAGTGTGCTGCTTGCGCTGGAACGGAATGTCCCAGATGTGATTGTCTCAGATATCAGAATGCCCGGAATGGACGGCCTTGCACTGCTAAAGAACTTGCAAGAGCACTACCCAGATATTCCCGTAATTATTATGACTGCCCACTCTGATCTTGATGCTGCTGTTAATGCTTATCAGCGCGGAGCGTTTGAATACCTGCCTAAGCCGTTTGATATTGATGAAGCTCTGGCATTGGTTGAACGCGCTATTATTCATAGCCATGAACAGAAAAGGAATAACATCTCTGAAGAGGAGATTAACTCTGAGGCCCCTGAAATTATTGGTGAAGCTCCCGCTATGCAAGAGGTTTTTAGAGCCATAGGCCGACTGTCTCGCTCCTCCATCTCAGTGTTAATTAATGGTGAATCAGGTACAGGGAAAGAGCTCGTTGCTCACGCGCTTCATCGTCACAGCCCTAGAGTAGCTAAACCCTTTATTGCACTCAACATGGCGGCTATACCGAAAGACTTAATTGAGTCAGAGCTGTTTGGTCATGAAAAAGGGGCATTTACTGGGGCCAACAGTGTTAGACAAGGCCGTTTTGAACAAGCTAATGGCGGCACACTCTTTCTTGATGAAATTGGCGATATGCCCCTTGATATCCAAACGCGACTACTGCGCGTGCTTTCCGATGGGCAATTCTATCGAGTCGGCGGTCATTCAGCGGTTCAAGTCGATGTGCGAATCGTAGCAGCGACTCATCAACACCTTGAGAAACTGGTTCATGAAGGGGGATTTAGAGAGGATCTATTTCATCGCCTTAATGTTATTCGTATCCATATTCCTGCTTTAAGAGAGCGCAAGCAGGACATTGAGAAGCTCAGTCAACACTTTCTGAGCTTGGCTGCCGAAGAGTTGGATGTAGAGGTCAAATCCCTACATCCATCCACACTTGAAACATTGAATAAGCTATCGTGGCCTGGGAATGTTAGACAGCTTGAGAATATCTGTCGCTGGTTAACCGTGATGGCCAGTGGCAGTGAGATCCTCTCTCAAGATCTCCCTTCAGAGCTGCTTGAAGAAAAGGTGGTTACTGATGTACACAATGAAATGAGTTGGCAATCCCAACTTACCTTATGGGTACAGAAGTCATTAGCTTCTGGTGAGAAAGAGATACTTTCATATGCACAACCGGAATTTGAGCGCATTTTATTAGAAGCGGCTCTAGAGCATACAAATGGGCATAAACAGGAGGCTGCAAAAGTACTCGGTTGGGGAAGAAATACGCTCACGAGAAAACTAAAGGAGCTATATTAATAAAGGAATTCGCTACCTTCTTTTATTATCTATACAATTACATAATATCGTGTTCATGAAGTGCTTAACTATGCTTACTAAGAATAAAATCACACTAAGAACTGCAATCCTTCTGCCATTTTTAGTCATCTTTATATTTACATTTAGTGCCATAGTATTAATACAAAAAAGCCACTACGAAGAGATGATTGAAGACATCAGTTCGAAACAGCTCTCATTAATGAATGCAAGCGTCAATCAACGGCTTGATCAATTCTTATCTGAGCCTTTCAATGTCGCGTTAAATATAAGTAATAACATTGAATTTAATGACATCGTGCAACCTGAGGATCTCAGTAAGTTACAAGCGTACCTTTTCTCCTCACTATTCAAAACCTCTAAGAGCATCCCACAACTGGATGTTTTAGGCTTTGGTTCTGAAACCCAGAATTTTGTGGGATTTCGTAAAGAGCCGAACAACGGCTACTCTCTGATGTTAAAAGATAATAGAACGCAGCAAAATCTCATTATTTACCGAGGCAATAAAATCAGCGAAGAAATTCGCTTAACCATCCCAGACTATAACCCAAACATCAGGCCTTGGTATCAACCCGTCTCTCAATCCTTAAAACCACAATGGTCAAGCATTTATACTAATGCTGACGAAAAACAAAAGATCACGTTATCTGCACTTACTCCCGTCTTCTCCAAAACCCAATTTATTGGTGTACTTGCTGCTGATATACAAATTGATAGCTTCAATATTTTTTTGCAGGAATTGCAAAACCTAACCAATTATGAGATCTATATTTTTGATGAAAACAAACGCCTAGTTACTCATTCAGACTATGACAGTATTTTGTCAAATGGGGAGAGTCAAACTGCTAAAGGAGAAAGACTGCTCGCTATCGAAAGCAATAATCCCATCATAAAAAGCAGCGCAATTAATTTCCAAAATAACGTTCTGAAAAATGTATCCTCAGCTGAACGATTTAGTTTCATTTTTAATAATAACCGTTACTTCAGCCAAGTGACGCCCTTTCAGGATGAATTTGGCCTCTCTTGGTACATTAGCATCTCCATTTCGGAGTCTGACCTTCTAGGGGATGTCCTTCAAACACAGAAAAATAGCTGGCTCATCGGTTTACTGATCAGCATCATCGCTGTTGTGACCTCTCTCTTTTTTATCAATTTAATCACCAAACCTATAACCTCCACTGCTGATGCTGCTAAACACTTAGCCAGAGGTCGCTGGGGGAGTAAAATGCCACAAACTGGATATATATATGAAACCAGTATGCTCGTGGTTGCATTCAATGAGATGACCAATAACCTTAAGGCTTCATTTGATCTTCTGCAGTCTCAGCTTATCTTTGATTCATTGACCAAGCTTTATAGTCGAGAAGGGTTAATCAAGCAGAGCAACGATATTGAACAAACCACACAAGGTGCACTTCTTTTAATTGGTTTAGACCGGTACAGAGAAATTAGTGACAGCCTAGGCCACCAAAAAAGCGAAAACGTACTGGTGATGATTGCTGAGCGTTTAAAAAAAATAGCGGCTCCTAATATGCTGATTGCCCGTACTGGTGGAAGTGAATACTCCATCTACGCACCTACACTTAACCATCAAGACCAAATTCAACAATTCGCTGATTCTATATTAGATATATTCACCTCTCCTTTTCTGTTAGAACATGAAAGCATTGTGATAACCGCGTCGATTGGTATTGTCAAAACATCGCCAGAAAAAGAGATGGCACTTTGGCTGAGAAACAGCAGTATCGCTTTAAGTCAGGCGAAAAAAGACAAGGTAAAGATCAGCTTTTATCGAACAGAAATGACCGATATCTCTCGTCACCGTACTCAGATGCTCGCACGCATACAGAATGGTCTGAAAAATGATGAATTTATCCCTTTTTATCAGCCAATTATTAATCTAGAAACCGGTTCTGTCGTCGGGGCAGAGGCTCTTGCACGCTGGATAACTCATTCAAATGAGATTATTCCACCTAATGACTTTATTCCACTGGCAGAAGAGTCAGGCTTGATTGAAGCCATTGGTAAAATGATTCTACTCAAAGCCTGTCGAGATACTGTCAGTGCCATTGAATCAGGAGCGTGGGCTCAAGATTTCAATATCCATGTAAATGCTTCCGTTAACCAATTATCACAACCTTGCCATGTCGATAGTGTGGAAGCGACTTTACATGAAACGGGACTACCTGCACAAAACCTAACACTAGAAATAACCGAGTCACGTATTGCCGATAGTGACCCGATGGTTATTAGTAATATGCACGCACTAAAGAAACTGGGAATTAGCATCGCCATTGATGACTTTGGTACAGGTTACTCTTCATTGGCCTACCTACACAAACTGCCTTTTGACTGCCTAAAAATTGATCGGACATTTGTAAATCAGTTAAATAGTGAAAACATAGACAGCTCTATCGTCTCTGCTATCGTCAACATCACCAAAGGCTTTAAGGTCAATTTAGTGGCTGAAGGTGTAGAGACTCTTCAACAAGCAGAGCTACTTTCACAACTACATTGTCCTCAAGCGCAAGGTTTCCTCTATTCTCGCCCTGTTCCAATCGAAGAGTGGCCAACAGATTTGGTTAACATCAAATAGAAAAATGCTGATTTTGCTGTTTATATGCCCATTTAATACTGACACTCTCGGGATTCATTTTTATACTGATGTAAACCACTGAGCTTAGGAAGATACCAATGATAACTAAAAACATACCCCTAACCGATCTACACCGCCATCTTGATGGGAATATTCGCATTGAAACCATTTTAGAACTGGGCAAACAGTTTGGGATAACCCTTCCAGCTTATGACATTGAGTCCCTTAGACCACATGTACAGATTGTCGAAGCCGAGCCTAGTTTAGTGGCCTTTCTATCAAAACTAGACTGGGGAGTTGCGGTTTTAGGCGATTTAGAAGCTTGTCGTCGTGTTGCTTACGAGAATGTGGCTGATGCAAAAAATGCACAAATTGATTATGCCGAGCTGCGCTTCTCCCCTTACTACATGGCGATGAAACATCAGTTACCTGTCGCAGGAGTGGTTGAAGCGGTTGTGGATGGTGTTCAAGCCGGTTGTCGCGACCTAGGTATCAAAGCAAACTTAATCGGTATTTTAAGCCGTACTTTTGGTCAAGAGGCCTGCCAACAAGAGCTGAACGGTTTGTTAAGCCAAAAAGACCATTTGGTCGCTATCGATCTTGCTGGTGATGAGCTCGGACAACCTGGTGATCGCTTCTTAACGCACTTTAAGCAAGTGAGGGATGCGGGATTACAGGTAACGGTTCACGCAGGTGAAGCAGCAGGACCAGAAAGTATGTGGCAAGCTATTCAAGAGCTTGGCGCTTCACGTATTGGTCATGGTGTTAAAGCACTACAAGATCCAAAACTAATGGACTACCTAGCAAAACACAAAATTGGTATTGAGTCTTGCTTAACCTCAAACATTCAAACCAGCACCGTGGCTTCTTTTGCTGAGCATCCAATCAAAGCGTTCTTAGATCATGGTATTCTTGCATGTTTGAACACCGATGACCCAGCGGTAGAGGGTATTGAACTGCCTCACGAGTATGAGATCGCGGCATCAAAAGTGGGGTTATCACAGGGGGAGATTAAACAGGCACAGATCAATGGATTGGAGCTGGCTTACTTGTCAGAGCAAGAAAAACAAGCGTTGAGAGAGCTAGTAAGTAATCGATAATATATAAGAGTCTTTGATATGGCTAATTTC
>NZ_JAKJSQ010000041.1:0-40363 GCF_050337105.1 Aliivibrio kagoshimensis | reverse complement strand
AAGTTATAGTAGTCTCATTCAATATACGACGAAATATGAGAGGTGAATTAATAAGGGATTATTCTATATGGTTATAAAGAATATCCCTAATCAATAAATAGTTAATAACACTAGGTTAATTATTTGTGAAATATTATGACTAGATCACTAAATGTTAGTTGTAATTCACTAACCGATAAAAGTGTCTATTTTAGGATCTGATCCAAATCGGTTTGATTGACTGTCACCGTTACTCACTAAAAAGTAGAGTAGAACAAGAGCACCAATCAGTGGGATAAGCCCAATTAATAACCACCAGCCCGTTCGCCCTGTATCATGCAAGCGTCTCACCGTTACCCCAATAGCTGGCAGCAGAATCGCCAGCGAGTACAACCCGCTGATCATGCCAATTCCTGCTTCAGCATTAAACAAGCCTACCATTCCATCAAGTGATGACAGCAACAGACTCAAAATCACATTGATCAATGTAAACATCCAGTACTGTTTGCGCCTTGCCCTACCACGGAAATCGATATACTGCTTTAAGGTCATTAAATACCAGTTCATAACTTTCCCTCTTTCTATTCCTTTAATAATTGCTGGAAAGTCCTCACATCATAAGAGGTTAGCCTAACTCAGCGTTGAACAACCACTATAAAGCGGCTGACTCAAAATTGGAAACAGTGAAGTATCACTAACTTTTTTAATATTAAAAGTGAAGCTAAACTCCATAAAGAGTATTATTGACTGATCGTTACATGACATCGAATTGGAGAACACGATGAAAGGTATTTTCGTTCCACTAATGACCCCGTTTATAAATGATGAACTGAAGATTGATTTCATACCCGATATGGTAAACCATCATATTTCACAAGGCGTACATGGCTTCTACATTGGTGGTAGTTCTGCCGAGTGTTTTATGATGTCAATCGAAGAGCGCTGCCAAGTATTAAAAGCAATATCAATCGCCAACGCAGGAAGAGTCAAAATCATTGCTCATGTTGGCGCCATTTCACTTCGCGACGCGCTGCAATTAACTGCCGCAGCTAATGCCTACTCTTATGACGCCATTTCCGCCACCCCTCCTTTCTACTATGGTTTTAATAAAACAGAGATACAAGCGTATTACCAATCAATAGCACAGGCATCAGCTGCACCTCTGTTATTGTATAATATCCCTGGTACCACCGGCATTAACCTAACGCTTGACGACATGAAAGCACTATCAACTATCCCTAATGTGATTGGATTAAAACATACCACGCAAGATATGTTTATTATTGAGCGTTTGCATAGCTATAATCCTGATTTATTCATCTTTCATGGTGAAGACACCATGCTATTGAATGGTTTACAGATGGGGGCATCTGGAGGTATAGGTAGCACCTATAACTTGATGTCAAAACAGTATGTTGAACTCTATCAAGCTTATGAAAATGATGACTTAGCAGCAGCAATGAGCATTCAACACACCGTGAATGCAATCACCGAAGTTCTATTATCATGTGGTTTATATCAATCGATAAAATTTGCCATGAACGAACAAGGGGTCAATTATGGTGAATGTCGTCGGCCTTTTTCTCCGTTAAGTGATGAGAAAAAAGCGCAACTACTTGCCGTACTTGAGCAACTAAAATAGCGGTTATGGGAGAGCGTTGCTCTCCCGTTTATTAAAACAATGTCCTGTGTATATTGATGTTCATTTTCCATTCATCTTCATTACGATATAATTAAAGGAGCCGCTTAAATAAGGATAGAAAGTCGATGAGAATATTAGTGGTTGAAGATGAGCTCGCATTAGGCAAGCAGATCATTAACGCGTTAACAGATACAGGATGGGTTGCCGAGCTATCTACTGATGGTATCGATGCTCTGTACCGTGCAACGTCAGAAGAGTGGGACATTATTGTTCTAGACTTGGGCCTACCCAAAATCGATGGTTTGACGGTGCTAAAAGGCATTCGAGATGAACATATCAATACACCCGTCGTTATTCTTAGTGCCCGAGATGGATTAAGTCAGCGAGTTGAAGGATTAAATGCTGGTGCGGATGACTATCTCACTAAGCCTTTTGAAATGATAGAGTTGATTGCCCGTATTCGTGCTCAATTACGCCGTGCATCGGGTAATGTCTCTCCCGTTGTCAAAATTGGGGAATTAAGCATAGACACTCGTGCCTCAGCCGTTATATGGCAGGGTCAAGCGATCAATTTAACAGCACTAGAATACAAAGTGGTTGCCTATTTCGTTCACAACGCTGAAAAAGTCATCTCAAAAACTGAGTTAGTTGAACATATTTATCAGCAAGATTTTGATCGTGACTCTAACACTATCGAAGTTTTTGTCGGAAGAATTCGCAAGAAGATCTCACCAAACATCATTAAAACGATAAGAGGTTTGGGGTATCAACTCAATGCCAAATAAATCCCGTTTCATGGCTCGTTTAAGCCTTAAGAATCGACTACTTTGGGCTGCATTTTTATGGCTAACCGTTTTGGTTGTCGCAGCAGGTATCGGTATCCCTACATTGGTACAAGACTACCTTGAAAATAATGAAAAAAACCAACTTCGCCTCACCATGGATGAAATAGTGGCGCATCTTACTACCGATGAACAGGGAAAATTCACCCTCTTAGATCAACTCTCGGACCCGCGTTTTAATCAACCTAATAGTGGTGCGTATTGGCAAATAAAAAGCCAGCAGAAAACCCTTCGTTCCCGCTCACTTTCAGGAATGACTATTCAAACGGACAATCAACAATTTTTCACCTATTCATTAGGCGTTAAAACCGAAAGGCTCATCTATATCAAAAAGGTCGTTCTGTTACCTGATGACCCAATACCCATTCATATAGTTATTGGCTTGGAAGAGGACCCATTAGAAGAGACCTTACACCTTCTAACCGGTCAGTTGTGGTTCATTTTAATGCTGTTGTACATAGGGGTTCTGGTGATCATTAGCGTTCAGGTAAGCTGGTCACTGCGTCCGCTGCAGAAAATGCAACAAGAGCTTCAATACCTTAAAGAGGGCAATATTGACCAACTCTCAGATGACTATCCGAACGAGATATCCCCATTAATTGTCGATCTCAATGCGCTGTTATTTCACTATCAAGAACTGCTCCAACGAGCGAGGCATCATGTTGGCAACCTGTCTCATGCGTTAAAAACACCGCTGTCAATTTTAAAAAATGAGATTGAAGCTATAGAAAACGGTAACGATACGAAGCTCAATGATCTCGTAAACCAAATGCAAAACCATATTGATTACCACTTAGGTCGAGCAAGAGTGGCTGGCTCTATGAATATCTTATCAGTGAAAGCCATACCCTCTGAGCGCATTGATGCCATTGCAATGGCTTTTGATAAAATCTACAGCGCTAAAAAAGTCCTGCTGGTTAATGAACTCAGTAGTGAATTGATTGTTTCTGTTGATCAGACAGATCTTGATGAAATGCTAGGTAACCTGATCGAAAATAGTTACAAATGGGCGCACTCACTGATTCGAGTTCACAGCGAGAATATAAGCAATAATAGGGTTGAGATAGTCATCGAAGATGATGGCTCAGGCATCCCCGAAGAATCCTGTCACCTAGTTCTTCAACGAGGTGTCCGTTTAGATGAAACGACACCAGGTTCGGGGTTAGGTCTTAATATTGTCAATGAAATGGCACACAGTTATCGAGGTTCACTAACATTAAGCCGTAGCTCTATGGGGGGGGTAAAAGCAACCTTACATTTACAACGTGTTTGAGATTGAAGGCTGTACAATCAGAACCTTTCCGTCTGAAAAGTAATCATGATGGTCATCAAGCACCGTTGGTTGGCTTAACGGCTGTAATGACGTTTGCCAATTTTGTAACGCATTGACCGAACTGGCAAGTTGATCTCTTTGTGTGTCAATTTCAGGCTCAATGCTATGCAGAACCGTCACAAACCCAGAGTATGGTACCACGGTAAAACCATTGTCATAACTGATTGCCCCAAGCCAAATTGGCTGTTGTGTGTGTACATCAATACCTGCCTTCCACCAACGAATATGATTACGTTTGCTCAACGTACCTGGACGCTGAAAGGCGAGTTGTTGCGGCGCACCTTGCCAAAAAAGATCCGACACAGGTGGTGTGCTATCACGCAGCAGATTAATGTAATCACCCCACTCTAAATCGTTCTGTGAGAACGTCTTATTTTCAATCCACTCCAATTCATGCATCAAGGAAGCCGGATTCTGGCCTAGATAGATAACATTAATGGCTTGGGCATCATAATAGGATGACTTTCCTGGATATACGTCATAATTAATCTCTGTCAGTGAACTAATCTCAACACGACGTTCAGCTTGAGGGAGTGCTTTATGATCATCAGCCCACCAAAAGAAGTATCCGTAGTTGATAACACAAGTGCCGATTAAAAAAAGCGCAGCGGATTTAGTTATCATAAACTTCCAGCCTTTTTTCCAGCCGACAACCAACAAGCAACCCGTCATTGCAATCACTAACAGTGAGTACTGGTGTTCAAGCCAAAAAGTATGGAGGCTATCGACAAATGGTAATTGGTTGATACCAACAGCTAATAGGTACCCCCACACAACAAATTGCCCAATGCCTAATAACAATCCTACCGAACCATACACGCTAAAACGTCTCCATGACACGTTATGACTTCCAGCAATAAAAGGGACAACCCATGCTACGGGCCCTAATAGACGAGAGAAGGCTAAAACACTCACGCTGTTACGACTCATTAATAAACGACACCGAGCGATCATTCGGCCCGTTTTTGGCTGCCATTTCATCAATCTTCGCTGTGAGGTCACCCCCCAATAGCGCCCAATGAAAAAACTCAAATGATCGCCAATCAAGGCTCCCAGCACGACATAAAGCGTGCTGGTCCATATCCCACCATGCAGCTGATAACCCGCTGCAATAAAGAAGGGCTCCCCAGGAATAAATAAATTTGGACCTATGAGTGCATCAAGTAACGCGCCAATAAATAAGCTGACTCCGTCAAACATACTCACCTCATCTTATGATGTTTTTTGATCTTGATAATGACCGAACTGATAGGTCATTTCGTTGTTGCGCATTTCTCCTTGAAAAAAACGTCGAACATTCGCTTTAAAATAGGTCATTCCCATTTTAAATAACCCATCCTGATCTAAACGACGTGGGTCAAACTGAAATCGAATCGGTAAAAAACGGAAACGCCAGGTTTTACTTGCCCTTTTCACATAGTCGCAATCTTCACATAAAGTAATTCTTTCATCGAAACCATTTAGCTCTTGGTGCGCGCGTTTTGTAGAAAAGATACACGCACCGACTGCGGTCGGAAAGGTGAACTGAGTAACAAACATGCCAAGATTGAACAGAGCGTAACCGACCTTATGTAGCTTAGGTAAATCTTTCGCTCCCATATAAACACCCGCAACTTCTAACTGTCTCGCCTTTAATTCCTTTTGTGCTTTTTCAAGAAAGTTCACATCAAGGCGTACATCCGCATCTAAGAAAAGAATACGTTCATACTGAGCAAGCTCTGCGCCTGTATTTCTCCCTAAACTAACCCCACGTGTCGGCATGCGTTCTATAGTGAGTTGGGGTAATGTTTGCTGATAAGCGCTCACGACTTCACAGGTAGCATCTTCACTATTTGAATCGACAACAATGACTTCAAATTGTTGTGATGTTTGCTGCACGAGGTCATCCATTAAGCGACCAATGCGCTTCTCTTCGTTTAGAGTAATGATAACGATACTAATTGAGTTCATAGCCTTCTCCAGTGAGGTAGTAAATTAATGTATGGAGAGATTACGTTAGGGTGTGTTAATAGAGTCTGAGCATGACATTCAGTTTCAATTCATCTTGTCGGGTTTATCCACGTACCAACACAGAAAATGATTCCTTGTGTTCATTAAATTCATAAAAAACACTGGCTTGATCATGAAATTTACTTTTCTTTGCCATTAACACGCCTAGATTGTGGATTTAGCCCTTTACAATAATGGGGACTAATGTACTATTCGTATCGCTTTATCATTCAGAGTTACTTATTAATAGTAGTTCGGCGGTGAGCATATCGTGATTTTGCGATAAATTTATGAATTTTAATACAAGGGACATCAAATGTCTGATAAAACAACTGGTCTAGTAAAGTGGTTTAACGAAGAGAAAGGTTTTGGTTTCATTACTCAAGACAACGGCGGCGCTGACGTATTCGTTCACTTCCGTGCTATCGCTTCTGAAGGTTTCAAAACCTTAGCTGAAGGCCAGAAAGTATCTTTCGAAGTAGAGCAAGGTCAAAAAGGCCTTCAAGCAGCTAACGTTGTAGCGCTTTAATTTCGAATTCGACGTGGGTGGCACTGCCATCTACGTCATTCCTCCTATAACACCCCAATGCCCCCTATCTCTCTTCACCAAAACATACGACCCTTTTAATTAATGACTACTTTCGTCAATATTATTTACACTTTTATAAATAATTAACGATAACGCCTTGATTTTATTGATGGCATGGATTGTGCATTGACTTTATATATTCACAATACACACTTGGATAAAAGGCATTATGATGAAATTACCACTATGGATGTGTTTATTTGGGTTATTATTCCCAAACACCCTGACTGCAAATGTGATTTCGATTACTGATTGGCTGGACACTGACACTCCCACTGCTAATTATTTCTACTCCATCGACGACTCCAACGCTGGCCGCTTCTCATTCGATATCTCTGTACCTGTCATGGATGCTGACATTCTAGGTATCGCCTTTGCTATTGAAGGAACGACATACAACGCTAACACCATTAACATCCAAAATTTCACGGCCATCGCCAAAGATGGCTCACAGAGCACGTCACCAACTGGTGCTTTTTACATGTCCTCAGGTGGCAATGGATCATCTTGTGGTGCTGGCTGTAATTTTAATGGAATAAGTACTCCATCACTATTTGATGTCATACTTAGGGTAGGCTCAAATGGAGGTAGCAACAGTAACTGGATTCACACCATCCGTTTCGATATCGACGCGTTAGGGTTAACCCTGGCAGATTTTACTGCTGTTGGTGTTCGATCACAAAGTGTCCTTGGAAACAACAGTGATAAGGCATATGCTTTAACCGCAGCCTCTACAAGTTCAACGCCCATATCTGAGCCATCAACTGCATTTTTATTGTTCTTTCCTCTATTACTTATCACCCTGCGTTTAAAGCCGAGGTTCATTTAAGCACCTTGATTCGATAGATGATGAATTGTATGTCATTATTCAAACAACACAGTATACTCAACCATGTTAATACCATTTGTAACTTAGGAACTGAAATGCTTGATGAACAACAGAATAATCCCTTACATGGCTTAAAGTTAGAAGATCTACTTACCGAGCTGGTTGATTTTTACGGTTGGGATATTCTTGATGCCTACTTCCGGTTTAACTGTTTTAGAACCAACCCAACCATTGCTGGCAGTCTCAAATTTTTAAGAAAAACAGAATGGGCTAGGGAAAAACTGGAAGGCTTTTATCTCTCTCGTTACAAGCGTATGCCACGAGCGACTGACGAAGAGTACCAAATGCCACCTCGTAAGCGAATTTTTGCGGCAGGGATCGTCCCAAAAGAGCCAATGATATTAACCGTTGACTCTATTGAACTGTCACAAGCAAAAGCCGCGTCAGCGCACAAAGCCAGAGCATCAAATAAGTCACGCAATTACCGCCGATAACCATATCGATATAGATACAATCATCAAGCGCTGACACATCGATCAGCGTCCCCATCTCCATTTCCTGTCATCAAATAGTGCCCGCTATTAGTTGGAACAAGCATCACACATCACATCACCTTGTTAAATATTTGTTTTGCCCTTGAATTCATTCTATTCTCTATAGCAACAATTAATAAATTTAACAATTCAACCCCTTGAATTCTTGAAGATTTAAATGGATTTTAATTATATTAGTGCTGAATATGAGGTTTGTATATGCTCTATATTGAATCAAGAAGATTAGGCCGAAGCACCGCTTTAGGCTTATTAAGTATCGCTTTTCTCATTTTAGTGCAGGGCATGTTTAGCGCATGGAAAATGGAACAGCTTACTAATGAGCTTAGTGAGAATTTAGTCACCTTCTCCGACTCTCAACTCGAAGGATTAACGCTGAAGAGTATGGTCATTAATCTTCGTAAACTGGAAAAAGACATTCTCCTTTATCATGACTCTCCTGAGGAGTTTCAACGTTCGCAAACTCGTTGGTCCAACACTTTAGCTTCGACCGAGGTTCAATTCGAGATTTTAGAGGAGGAGTTACAAGAAAATATCATTTACGATGGTCCGGCTATCGCGTCACTGTCAACTCAACTTCATGCTTACACCGAAGGTATCTCCCATGTGATTGCTCGAATGCGCCAAGATAACCTCAGTCAGCAAGAAGCGATGACCGCTATGGCCGTTTATAAACAGTATATCTATGAAATGGAAGATCAACTTGACCATATCGTTGAGACTTCAGAAGAGCATGAAGAGAAATCCATTGAACAACTAGAACAAAATCAAGCGTCACTCTTTTGGACCCTTGGCTCTTTCGCTCTATTCAGTGTTTTTATCAGTATTATTTTGAGTATATTTATCTACCGTAAAAGTATGCACATCAGTCGAACTTTAGAATACCAAGCGCTTCACGATACTCTCACTGGTATTCTTAACCGTCGGGGCCTCTCGGTTGCAATGAAAGACCATACTTCCCTTGGTGGTATTATGGCCTATATTGATCTTGACCGGTTCAAGTTGATAAATGACCTCTGTGGTCATACTGTTGGCGACGAACTGTTAATTAACCTCTCTACAAAAATGCAATTATTATGTCGTGAGGAGCAGTGTACGCTAGCTAGAGTCGGTGGTGATGAGTTTGTTATATGGCTAGATGATCAAAACGGCCTCGAACGCCTTGAAAATATTGCAACACAGTTAGTTGCCATTGTCGAGGCGCATGATTTTGAATGGCTCGGTCAACCCATGAAACTGGGCGCCTCTGTGGGCATTGCTAGAGCAAAACCTAACTTTCTCTTTGCCGAGTTAGTCTCTCGTGCAGATGCTGCATGTCGACTCGCCAAAACACCAGGCAGTGCGAAAGTACTTATCTATGAAGAGTCTGATCCAATGCTAATCGAGATCAGACGAGAAGAGCGCTGGGCGGCAAAGATTCCACAGATGATTTTAGAGAATCATTTCAGACTGTACGGCCAAGCTATTGTTCCGCTTCACCCTGGTGAAGATGGGGGACATATTGAAGTTCTGATCAGAGGCTTAGATGAAAATGACCAGATCATACCTCCTGGTATGTTCTTGCCAGCAGCTGAACGTTTTGGCCTTATGCCAACAATCGATCGCTGGGTTATCGAGACTCTCCTCTCCGCTAACCTTAATGAAAGCACTCATTTTTCAGTAAACATGTCTGGCCATACCTTAGCTGATAAAGCGTATCTTGCAGAGTTAATACGATTGGTATCTAACTCAGGTAAAGCTCATCAACTCATATTCGAGATCACAGAATCGGCAGCAATGACTAGCATTGATACCGCAAGAGAATATATCAGTAGTTTGAAAGCTTTAGGGTGCCGATTCTCGCTTGATGATTTTGGCAGTGGCTTCTCTTCATTTGCTTACCTTCGAGACCTTAATGTTGATTACCTAAAAATCGACGGTAGCCTTATCAAAGTGCTAGGTCGAAATGATTCTGATGCCGCTTTAGTTGAAGCCATCGTGCATATGTCGAAATCGCTGGGATTAAAAACCATTGCTGAATATGTTGAAACCCCTGAACTGGCCGACCTTTTGCACGATATGAATGTCGATTTTGCTCAGGGCTACGGCCTGCACAAACCGGAGCCTCTTTCTAATCTTGAGCTTTTCTCTAGCATTACTTATTCCCGAGAGCCATAGGCTTTCGGACCATATAAATTTCACATAATGCATTTAATTMATAAAATTCACCATTTTATGTTTGAGCGGTATGTATTAAAAAGGTCCAAAATAAGAGGTAATAGCTTTCAGGAATAATCCTTCAATTAAATGGTTATATCAAACTAATTTTAAACTTAAGGATACAAAATGAAAGTTAAGAATATTAAGGCAATCAATCACGAAAATGAATCCGTAAGCTGGCTACATCACTGGCAAGAGTTTAGTGAAGCGAAACTTGGCATGTGTGTTGAGAGAAGTTGCATTAGCTTAGCAACCGTTGGCACCCATGTGCAAAAATCAGAATCGAGCGACGACGGATGGTATATCGTGCCACTATGTAAAGCACACAGTAAAAAAATTGGAGAAGAGTTAAAACTATTTGGTAACCCATTAGTCCCAGCTAACATGGACGCGCTTTGTGAAGCGTAATGCTCACTGTAATGAGCTTACCCTAGCGTAAGCTCTTAATCTCTTCTAGATACCCTCCTTACCTCATTGTCAAATGGTTAATTCTTCTTTGTAATTCACCGATGTCGATACAACTGCGTAATTATTCACCCTAAGTGATAATTCACTCGTTGCACTTTATATGGAATATAGACACTATTGCCAAAACAAGTGCCTATCATTGATTTTTCTTCGCTGTGATTAACTACAACCTATTCACAATTAACACTTTATTAACAAAGCAATAGTATTAATTTGAAAAGATTTATTCAAACCACTTTTATATAATTACCGTTAATAATTCCATTAAAGGGTTGATGTTTTATGTTTTTACTAAAAAAGCTTGGATTTAAACAACGCATCATTTTTACGGTTGCTTTGCTAATATCGATAACGCTTCTCACAACGAACTGGTTATCTTATAACACCATTAAAAATGACAGACTTGAGTCCATTGAAAATACGGCTCGACAGATTCTCAATGGTGCCAAACAGCAGATCGAAGCCTCCCTCGCTTCTAAAGTGACCATTTTGGAGTCGAGCGCTGCCTATTACAAAACCGATAAACTCGATCATGAGTATGTCGATATCGCAAAAATAATCACCAACGCGGGTAACTTCTTCAGTTTTACTGCAGGTTACCAAGACGGGAGAGCCTATGGCGATTCAGGTGGCGATAACGGCGTTTTCCATGTTTCCGATTATGACCCGCGCACTCGTGGCTGGTATAAAGACGCGATGCAGAAACAAAGAACCATTATCACCGATATATATCAAGATGATACAACGGGTGAGTTAATGGTCAGCATCGCCACCCCGGCAGGTCCTGAAGGCATTGTGACTGGAGATATCTCCTTAAACCTGCTTAACGATTCAATCAGTTCTATCGACTTCTTTGACGCCTCAGTACTGATTCTTAATCAGAATTTTGTACAGCTTGCTTCTACTGACCCGTCAGACAAACTGGGTGAAGAGTTCGGTATCCCTTCATTAGAAAAAGAGATGGCAGCAACCCGTACTGGTTCTGCCGATTACCAATGGGGAGGTGTCGATAAACGAGCCTACTTCACTGAGATATCCCTTGTTGATAATACAAAATGGTTTCTTTACGTCGGCATGGATAAATCAGTTATTTATTCTGATGTTGATAAGGCGTTAACCGAAGCGATTTGGAGCTCCGCGATCATCATATTTATCTCTCTGTTTATCGTCGTTATCGTGCTTAATCAGCTCTATCGCCCTATCACAGTTCTTAATGAAGTGGTTCACGATTTATCCAAAGGAAATGGCGATTTAACCCGTCGCTTACCCGTAGATAGCCATGATGAACTTGGCCAGATATCTCAAGGAATCAACCATTTCATTGAGAATCTGCAAACGTTAATGCTCAATGTCAGCAGCGCATCGTCAAATATTACGGTCAGTGTTGATCAGCTTAATAATCAGACGGCAACGAATAACCAAGTGCTCTCTGACCACTCTTCACAAACTTTGCAAATCGTCACCGCCATCGAAGAGATGAGTGTCACCGCCAACGATGTTGCCAACAACGCTTCTGAAGCTTCGCATGCCACTCAGTTGAGTAACGAACAAGTTGCGCAATCAAAATCCGTGGTTCTTGATGCAACCGTTTCAGTTAGCAAGTTGGTTGAAGAGTTTGAACTAACTAGCGAGAGCATCACTGAAATTGAGAAAAACACCCTTGAAATCACCTCAGTACTTCAAGTCATCGGTGATATTGCAGCGCAAACTAACCTACTAGCGCTTAACGCAGCGATTGAAGCTGCAAGAGCTGGTGAGCAGGGAAGAGGCTTTGCTGTTGTTGCTGATGAAGTACGAGCGCTAGCCGCTAGAACACAAACCAGCACTGCAGAAATTGCCCAAACTCTTGCTCGACTTCGCGATGGCTCTAGTCATGCACTTGAGTCTATCAACGCCACAAAGAATACCTGTGAAAGAACCGTTGAGAATACTAATCTTGTTGCTGACAACCTTGATATTGTGGTCGAGTCTGTTACACACATTAATGATGTGAACACCATCATTGCAACTGCAGCTGAAGAGCAGAGTGCAGTGGCTGGGGAGATTACCACTAACATGTCAGCGATTAGAGATATTGTTAATACGCTTTCTGTAAATGGCGAAGCGACAACGCTAGAAACACAAAACTTAACTCAGGCTAATGAGCAGTTAAAACTGATCGTTAATACCTTTAAACTGAGCTAAAGACAAAAAAAGATGCAGCATGTCGCTGCATCTTTTTCCTATCAAGTAGAGTTACCTTTCCATACGAAAATTTATCTCGAACCGTTGAATCAAACGAGATAATCACAAAGCAGTAGACTCCTTGAGATCATGTTAACTTCTAGTTGGCCTCTAAGGTGAGTACGACCCCACTGTCATCCTGTTCAATGTCAAAACGACTGTCTAACAAAAATACTCTACCCGCTGCAACTTGCACAGCCTCTATTAAGAATGACTTCACATTTTTAGCGCGTTGGTGGGCAAGCTGACCAAGCGCATCATCACTAATCTGTTGGTGATTAAGCAGTTGGTTATAGATAGCAATATGCCAACGGGTGGCAAGGTCATCATTCGTTAACTCTACCTGTTTTTCTTGTTGCTCTTTAATGATCTCACTTTTAACCTCTGAAGCCTTACTACTTAATTCAGTTTGATAAAGTGCTTTTAATGCCCCGACTAATTCTGGATACTCAGATATCGAGCTTGCTGTTAACTGCACTGGAATTTGGGACTCATCCAGTTTAGCTTGCATGATCAGCTTTTGATGAAGTTGATTCACCGCCAACACTTTACTGTCCTCTTGGGCATTAACCGCTCCATCAACCGTTAGTTTAAGTTTAGGGCGACTCGAGAGTGCCTCACCGAGCTGAATCAATTTCTGTTGTTGCTCTTCACTTAACTCAGCATCACCAAACGCAAACTCGATATGATTTAACTCAGCATCGGAGTCTGCTAAACCCGCTAACAGTGAGAAGGGCGCAGTAACGGCCTTAGTAATCACATTAGTAATCGCATTAAGAATGACTGAACCAATACTGAAATCCGGATCATCCACGTCACCTGTTACCTCGACGCCTAAATCAATCACACCATTCCCATCTTGAAGTAGGGCGATGGCTAAGGTTAATGGCAGAGAGGTGGCTAAATCACTGTCACTGGCCTGACCGAGCTCTAATTGGTCGATGACCACATGGTTGCTACCGGTTAACTGACTCTCTTCAAGCAAGTATTGTAAAGTGACTGACAACTGACCTCTATCAATGTAGTAACCCGCGTACGTTCCCGAATAGGGGTTAACGGAGGTCAACTCAACGCTGTCAAAGTTCAAGCTCAAATCAACAAATGGATTTTCAATGAGCGGGTTAATCTCCCCCTTAATGCTGACAGGTGCATAGCGGTCAATGTTACCTTTCATCTCTACCGTTGCTTTCGTACCTGGTCGTGAAGAGATACGTGTTACCGCCCCCTCTAAAGATTCAATTCCAGTGGAGAAGTTTGGTGTCATCGAATTATCAGCAAAAAAGGCTGAACCTTGGTCGATCTCAATTCGATTAATGGTGACGGCAAACGGATTACTCACTTGCTCAGTGGCTTTCGTGGCCGTCTCTCCTTGTTCGACTAGTAGCTGCGATATATTCGTCTCTTTATTTTCTGCAATAATCACCGTCGCATAAGGTTGTTTCAGCAATAGAGTATTCAGTGCTAATGTTGACTTAATCAGATCAAAATCGAAGTTATCAATCTGTAGCTGTTGCCACTTAATCAACGATTTATTCAGTAGATTATCTTTCACAGTCAGCTTATCGATTTGCAGAGCGCCGTTTGCTTTTACTTCACCGCTTGCGTCTGCTTTCACCGTGACTTGTGTGTTGAAATCCCCTCGCCTAATCGTCGCATTAATCGCTGTCGCCACATAGGGCTGAAATTGGGAGAGCTGCAGTGAATTCACGTCAACACGGGCATCTACTGACTCTTTTTTTGGATCCACCACCCCATTAATGGCAATATTCCCTTTTTGATTAAGGGATGCGGACAGTTGAAGATCAAATGGCTGGCTCAAATCGCTCACCAATTGACTGGTGGTTAGATTCACCGATTGCAGAGACCAATCAAGCTCATTATCTGTCACCACTTTCTCTTTAATATTCAATTGGTAATTGTCTAATTCAAGCTTATCGAGACTCAATTGCCAATTAGCCTCACCACTCTCTTTTTGTGGTTCATCCGTCCGATTTTCTACCGCTGTTTTGTCGCTTAATGTCGGCGTGAAAAAAGTGACGAGATCCAGACCGGATTGATCGACGCGGCTGTTTAGCACTAAACCTGTAGAGTGCACCCTTGAAATAGTGACAAGCTCTTCTTCCAGGTTGCTGTTGATGCCCTCAATATTGAACCGCGGTAAGGTAATAACGGGTCGAGAATCGGCCATGATGTGAAGGTTTTCAATGCTCACCTCCCCTTTATTCGTCGTCAATTGCAACGGATTGTTGTCACTCATGGTTAACTGATAATCAGAACGAACATTGAGCTTACCTTGTGTCAATTTGGCTTCAAAGACCTGAGCAATAAACTGCCAGGCTGTTGGAAGGTCAAACTTGCTGATTGTCACATCGCCCATCACCATTAATGGTACGATTTGAAATTGTCCGTTCAATTGAATCGTATCTTGGTTTTGTCCTTTTACCTCAATCTGGAATGAGTTCGCCGTTTCAAACTCTGGTTGATGGATTTCGGCTAAAGTATTTAAGCTCGTGATCCGAACATTAGTATCAGGATAACGTAACTCACCCTTCGTAACGTTGTCGATAAAGGTTATGTTACCTTGCTGTAAATTAATGGCAGATATCATGATAGGCAGAGGTGATGATTCTGGTTTATCTTGCGTGTCAACCTCACTGTTCGCAGGAAATTGTCGCTCCAAGTTGTCCACAATATCACTGAAGTTAAAAGTGGCAGGAACCTCACTTAATCGTTCAATATGACCAGACGGTCGCTTCAACTTAATATGTTCAACGGCAATCGCCATGTTTGCGAGTGATTGCCAAAAGTTAACTTGTACGTCTAGCTCCTCAAAACCGAGGAACGTGTCACTACCTGCTTTATCCAGTACCGCAAATTGGTTAAGTTTCAGATTCAATAGGAAAGGATTAATCGACACATCATGTAGGGTCACTTCACGCCCGAGCATACTACTCAGCTGAGATGGGATTTGGCTCTTAGCAATAGGCGGGACGATCACTCCAAGAGTAAAACAATACAGCAGATACCCAAGTAAGAAATAGAGTGAAAAACGAATAGAAAAGTGTTTTTTTTGAAACTTTTCTCGCAGCTGCTTCCATTGAATTAGCATGGATATCCTCACTCCTTTGACATAAGACGTTACCTAGTTAACGACATTATACTGAAATAAACAGTGAATCCTATCTAGCGCTACGAACTTAATAACAATTATCATATTGTTAACCTACATGTTTAATATGAATACCTTATCTTCCCCTCAGCAGCCTCATGTGATCTTACTCGCAAAATGTCGGTTATGTTCTACGCTTAAATGAGTGTTTCAAGATTGAGATTGGCGTAGATATAGGTGTGCAATGCTCAGAGATAAACGAATAAACGTCAGTATTGTATTGGTCACGTTACTCGGAATGACGCTGTCATCGATCTCCGGTTGGTTGCTTTTTAGAGCCGAAAACAGAGCGATCTATCACGAGTTTACATCCGATGTCGACCAACGTGCCACCTCATTGCATACCTCGGTTTATAATAACTTAGAAACCTTATACGCCATGGCTGTTCTTTTTCATACCGATTATAAGCGTCAGCTTAGTCACTTCACACATGAATCACGTAATATCTTACAACGTCACCCTGAAATAGCGGGGTTTGAGTGGATACCCAAAGATCGAGTGAATGATAATAGTGACCATTCCTACCGAGCCCCTTCTCTATTTAGTACGATGCAAAACACCCCCAATCCTGACGAACTCCAATTAGCCTCTAGCTTACTCAATCAAGTTCATTTTACTCAAACAATGCGGTCAACCCGTCCCTTCGTCTCTCAGGGTATCAAAATTCAAAGCCATGAAACCTCAACAATAGGGTTTCTCGGTGTTTTTCCTGTTTATGTCACCAATCACCTCAATGAGAAGTTGAGATTTGAAAACTCAATTGGCTGTTTGGTAGGTATCTTCCATATCAATAAAATTTTTGACTCATCGGCTTTAAGTCCAACGCCTTTGGGGATCAATATGAAGTTAGTGGACACCACAAAAAGCACCTTTCAAGTACTTCATAATCATATATCAAGAACGGGCGGAGAGATTTCCAGCACCTTCTCCTACACCTCTACCCTACCTTCAATCTGGGAGAGAGAGTGGAGTATTGAAGCCAGCCCGACCACTGGCTACATTCAATCTCGCCGAACCATCCTGCCGATGGCAATCATCGGCATAGGGTTCGCGTTTACTTTTCTGCTTGCTCTCTATATCTCTAAAATCTTGCATCAAGCGGTTAACGTCAAGCAATTAGTCATTGAACAGACTCAACAACTGCATGTCGCCAATAAAAAACTGCAAACCCTCTCAAGAACCGATGGATTGACGGGCATTTCAAACCGAAGGTATCTCGATGAAGTGTTATCTCGAGAGTGGCGACGAGCGGTACGAAACAACAGTTATATTGCCTTCATACTGATGGATGTCGATAAGTTCAAAGCGTTCAATGATCACTATGGGCACATTGCAGGTGATGAGTGTTTACAAAAGATTGCTAACAAACTGAGTGGGATGATTCATCGCTCTGGAGATTTAGCGGCAAGGTATGGCGGGGAAGAGTTTGCTCTGGTTTTAACGGAAACAGAAAACGCCCTGCCAGTGGCTCAAGCTTGTAGAAAATCCATAGAACAGTTGGCAATTCCACATCAGAAATCGGAAATATCCAACGTGGTGACGATCAGTGCTGGTGTTTGTGTTTGTGCTCCAAAACAGGGATCAGACCCTAGTCTTATCATTGCAGCTGCTGATAAGGCACTCTATAAAGCAAAACTTGCAGGAAGAAATCGTGTAGAAATGGTTGCCATTGATCATGGCAACGCTGTAAAAAAAGTCTCTTATTAATTATTGCGGATTACTCATTTAGAAAGTTCAAACTCCCCCTGCGCCTCAACTCCTGCCGCGTTTTGGCATTATCGAGGATTTTACGCTTCATCGCATCATCAGACTCTTTCCAATGAGTGATCTCCTCTAAGGTTCTAAAGCAGCCTAGGCAGACATCCACTTCATTTAAACAGCAGTTTCGAATACACGGAGAATCTATTTCATCAGTCATCCTATACCCCCAACTCTCACAACTACCTTATTTAAGTCTAGAAGCAATTAATGAAAAAACAAAAAAAGCGAACGTATGCCTATTTAAGATCAATTCAAACAGGACCAATTATTTATAATTATTGATATTTTTCACAGCTACCTCTACCCCTAATCGAGGGCTGCTTAAAATCGGAATCTTCCAACAATTTAATCGTTCTGACACTTTGGCCATGGATGCTTGCGCTAACACAATCGCGTTATACTCGCCTTTTTCGGACTCTATCGCTTGTGCGATCAATTCAATGTATCTTTGGCTATCACCACGCTCAAAATACTGCCACGCCTCTGTTACACAGAGCACATCAAACGTTACGTCAGATTCACACTGAAGCTTGATGGCGTTAAGCAGGTCTAATGTCGGTGCTAACGTGCTCTCCAATGCAGCAACCACTAACACGTTACCGCCTATCTTAACCGCTTGTTCCGCCATTGGACGATCAACTCTTGTCACTACACCTTTAGGCACAACAGGCGTCGTTTCGGCCATCTCGCCAATGCTTGAACAGGTACAAACCACCAACCGAGATTCTTGAGCAGCCAGTTGCATAATACTGTGTATCTCTGTTTCGAGTTCAGCCCTATTTTGTTGTTTCATCGCGCGATCTAATAGATTGCTGTTCACGATATGATTCACACTAAGTGTTGGGTCTGTTGATTCAATCAGACTATTAAAGGTTGCAACATGAACTTCGCCCGTATGGACAAAAGTTATATCAAACTCTATCTTGCTGTTCGTCATTTGTATTCTCTACCACTATTATTTATGCTTGCTAGTACTCACTGACCAGCCCGCACTCTTCCGTGCGAAGTTGTGAGCTTAACGTTCAACACGTGGTTATTCAATAAGAGGTGATTAATGAAATATCTAATGAGCGTTTTATGCTCAATACTGTTAGTGGGCTGTGTGTCGTCTACACATTCCGTATCACCAAGTAATAATGTAAGTTTATTAACCACCGGAGATCTCAGCTTTTTATCCCAACAAAGCCAACGCTTTGCTATCCATCCCTCAATATCTCAAGCCTATATCACCGACAAACTTGACTCGGCGCAATTGATGACACAAATAGAGTCCGCCATTGTCACTCAGATGGTTAAAAAGGGGTATGTTCAAGTTTCCTACACCCAATCTCCCGATCTGTTGATAGGGTTTGGATTGGCAACTGAGACACAACTTAGTGACCAAGAAATTTTGAGTAAAATCGGGCTTTCCGCCGGATTAGTGACCGCAGACGTAGATAGTGATAAGTTTGAAAAAGGAAGTGTGGTTGTGGCCCTATTCTCCCCTAATCAACCCTTACCAAAATGGAAGGTACTTGCCCAGGGGATGACAGAAATCGAGCGTTCCGACGACAGCAGGCAACAGCGAATCGATAAGTTGATGCAATCGATGCTGAGATCAATACCGGCTAATTAGCGAATACCTAGGCACTAACCGAGGTGTTTTTAGCCACTAACTGAGAAATGGCGCTTAGTGGTTGCTGCACAATGCCATCAAAGGTGTGAAGGAGCTGCCAATCGAGGAAGTATTTTGGTAGTTCCCCTTTTTCAAGCAGAAACTCAGCCCGTTTTGGGCGACCAAATTCTCGCTGCTCCACATTAAACGTTTCATAAACGATCATACCACCTGTTTGTATCGCCTGTTTTATCGATACAAACAGAGGGCGATGCAGATAACGAAACACAATCACTGCCCCAAATGTTTTGCCCGTTAATGGTTCATCACCCTTTTCAAAATCAACCAACCATGTTGAGGCACCCAAAGACTCCTCGGCAATAATTTGATCGATGATTGCCAGCGACTCAGGATCCCGATCAGCAAACAGTACTTTTATGCCATTTCGCGCCAAAAACAGGCCGTTTCGTCCACCACCACAAGCCAAATCAAGAACCGGGTTTGTTAACGTCGCTCTGCGTAGTGCGTCTAAATGTTGTTCTAACAGTGGTGAATGCAGCGCTAGGGGCATACGGTTTATCCTTCTCTCATCGCTAAGATAGTTTTAATATCTAACGTTTCATTATATTGACAAAAACTCGCTTCTTTCTGAGCAATGCCATAAATTGACATGCGATCCGCTAACTCATTTCCCTCAACGCCAATATGCGCTTTGACATGCGAAACGGTTAATCGACTCTTTATCTGTTCATAAAGCTCATGCGACTGCTGGATAATCTCTAAGTTTTTAATATCACCGGCCACTTTGCGCTTCCAGCCTTTGGTTTTCCAGCTGTACGCCCACACTGTCACACAGTTAATGGAGTATTGTGAATCACACAAAATCTGCACATTATTGCCACTATTAATCTCTTGTTGAGCGATCAACAGGGATTGATGTAGTGCATTTAACTCTGCTGAGTTGTTAGTGCCGTTAGGGTTATATAAGCCATACCACAACGAATCAATCGCACCATCACGATAGACCGCCACACCAGAGGAGGCTTTGCCCGGATTAGGATCGCAACCGCCATCGCAAAAGATATTGACCGTAAAGGCATTCATCGCCTCTGCCGAGGTCACCGAACTGCTCTTTTTGGCACTGCTTTTGTTGCCTGAAAACGCTTTAGTCGATGTTGTAGATGACACACGGCCTGATGAGAATGCCGTTTCCGCTTCCGCTTGAGTCGCAAAAGATTTGTAACGTGCGCCCGGAAACTTCTCAACCTGCTTCTTGGTGTAGGCCCAATTGGTAAAAATACCCGTTTCGCGACCCGCCCACACAACATAAAATTTTGACGCCATGACTCTCTATCCCTTTGACACGTTTTGCTATTGCAATAATCCACACATTTTATGCTATTTTTAATCTAAAGAAACATGTTTGTTTGATTGAACCATATCAGCAACTCAAACTTTAACCGCTGGCCTAAGTAGTCTCAACCATAGAATTAAACACATTTTTCTAAGCTGCCTGTGCGGCAGTGAACCATTGGTCAGGCCATCTCAAATCTATCTGGTTTTTCTAAGCTGCCTGTGCGGCAGTGAACGCGGTTTCATCTTCTGCTGAAATTGTGAAGTTTTTCTAAGCTGCCTGTGCGGCAGTGAACAAGAAACCTTTGCCTGAGTCCGTACTTAAACATTTCTAAGCTGCCTGTGCGGCAGTGAACTCTGGTAGAATAATAAGAGTTCACGCATCCAATTTCTAAGCTGCCTGTGCGGCAGTGAACAAATCACAATTGCTGATCTCCTTACGCCAACTTTTCTAAGCTGCCTGTGCGGCAGTGAACTATCTGGGTAAATGTTATATAGCCTTGCCGGTTTTCTAAGCTGCCTGTGCGGCAGTGAACAGAGTCATTTGATCGCCCAATACTCAGCTAAATTTCTAAGCTGCCTGTGCGGCAGTGAACTCCGCTTCCTGCGGGGTCTGTCCATGTGTATGTTTCTAAGCTGCCTGTGCGGCAGTGAACTGGATGCAAGTAAGGCGCACCCCAAGGTTAGGTTTCTAAGCTGCCTGTGCGGCAGTGAACCGCGTAACTCCGTTTACTTTCGTTGCCTCTGTTTTCTAAGCTGCCTGTGCGGCAGTGAACATTCGGCTTACATAGGCCGCCAATTTTCAAAGTTTCTAAGCTGCCTGTGCGGCAGTGAACTAGATTTAGAATCATGTCCCGTCTGTTCTAGTTTTCTAAGCTGCCTGTGCGGCAGTGAACATTATTTTAAGACGTTCAATGCTTTTATGTTTTCTAAGCTGCCTGTGCGGCAGTGAACATTATTTTAAGACGTTCAATGCTTTTATGTTTTCTAAGCTGCCTGTGCGGCAGTGAACGATTAGGTGGATATCAGTCCATAGATGCTCGATTTCTAAGCTGCCTGTGCGGCAGTGAACACTATGTGGAATGGGCGAACTTCCTATCCAATTTTCTAAGCTGCCTGTGCGGCAGTGAACGACGATTCCGACTTGGACGATTTTGAATTATATTTCTAAGCTGCCTGTGCGGCAGTGAACGCTATCATGGCGGGGTTTCTTTATTTCTTCTTTTTCTAAGCTGCCTGTGCGGCAGTGAACCTCGAATATCAAAATCAATCGTGTATGGCTGCTTTCTAAGCTGCCTGTGCGGCAGTGAACGTTAAGGTCTGTCTGGATATTTCCATGAAGACTTTCTAAGCTGCCTGTGCGGCAGTGAACTATCAAGCTTGCTGCAGGATAGGGGGATTAACTTTCTAAGCTGCCTGTGCGGCAGTGAACATAATGGCGGGTTTCCCCGCCTGACAATTAAGCTTTCTAAGCTGCCTGTGCGGCAGTGAACTGGCGCGTTAACTTGTCGAGCAACATTCTGGATTTCTAAGCTGCCTGTGCGGCAGTGAACTGCTAACGCTTGGCGCTTATCGAGTTACTGGTTTTCTAAGCTGCCTGTGCGGCAGTGAACGTGGTCAGACTTGGATGACCAAGACCTTGAAATTTCTAAGCTGCCTGTGCGGCAGTGAACGTCAGACTTCTATCCAGGCGCATCAGCGGCAGTTTCTAAGCTGCCTGTGCGGCAGTGAACGATGGCGGTGAACTACCACACCCTGACACAATTTTCTAAGCTGCCTGTGCGGCAGTGAACGGCGTATCTCGACGTGCAGTCTCGCGGGTATTTTTCTAAGCTGCCTGTGCGGCAGTGAACACTCAAGCCTTTATCAGTGCCTTTAAGCTTGATTTCTAAGCTGCCTGTGCGGCAGTGAACACTAGAGTCGGCTTATGATATTTACTGTGACTTTTCTAAGCTGCCTGTGCGGCAGTGAACATATGATGGGGCCATTTGAGGCGTTTAGAGATTTTCTAAGCTGCCTGTGCGGCAGTGAACATTTAACATCAGAGCTGAATCCATCACTTAACTTTCTAAGCTGCCTGTGCGGCAGTGAACCCAACAAGCTTCAAGGAGTGCTTCGCGAGCAATTTCTAAGCTGCCTGTGCGGCAGTGAACAATAGAATATCAGCACAAAAATAAGTTACAACAAGCAGATAAGTAAAAATAACCATTTTTACCTAATTTTTCATACTTGTTGTAACCAACTGATTTTATTGGTTCGTTTTTAAAGAGCTGATTTTTGGTTATTTTGGGTTAAAACCAAGGTACAGCACCACCTTGACTTAATCCATAGCAATTAAATTTTCCTTTAGTCGTGTTATCAGCCATTTTTTTATCAATAAATAACTTAAATTTTTTCTGTTCCGACAAACTATTTACGTTAACAAAAGGCAGTGTACTCTGCTTAGCTTCAAACTGAGATAAATACTCGATTGCTTGCGCTAGAGTTTCACCTTTACGTTTCATCCTTCGTCTAGCAAGTCGCTCAATACTAGAGTCAAATTGCACACGTTTGAAACAAGCAAATTGCGAAACAGTTGATGGTACGCCTTTTACCGAGGTGCAGTGAACATAATCTGCAAACCGTTTCAACCATAATTGAATATCAAGCTTTTCCAGCGTGGCCATTGAAGCTGAAAACAGCCTAATTTTACTTCCTAGCGGAAAAATTTTATCACCATATTCTGGTATAGAGATAGCAATAGCAGATTGGTTCTCCGCAATTTTATGCTCAACGAAAGCAATATGTAACTGCTGATAAACCTTTTGCCATAAAAAACCTAAATTAGCTTCCGCATCTGGCAGTAAAGTAACATCGAGATAATATTTCATTATCGATCCTTAGCTTTCGCCCTCACCAAATACACCACCGCGAATAATCATAGCTATAATAAAATGTTTTTCCGTATCACTAATTTCTTTTCCATTTAGCCAATTAAGTAATAGTGTTTTAAAATCATTTCTAGTCGAACGATAAGCAACACCACGTTGAGTCACTGAGCCATAAGCTTCGATTGCTATTGGTTGTTTTGTTTTTTCAAAATCAGGATACCAATCGTCAATAGTGCGTAAAGCATTACCAACTTTCTCACAATGCATTGCTGCAATGCCATTTAGTGAAAATAAATGCCTGCTTTTTTCACCTTTAGGGACATTTAAAACCATCTCTTGTGATGGCCAAATACGCTGTCCTTCTCCCAGTTTGGCGTAAGCTATAATCGTTAATATTATGTTCTCCTTTCCTGCCAAGCCATTTTTTATAAGTAGTGCAAGTTGCTTAACTTTGGCATCATCTGAGTTCGTGTCTTTTAATGAATAATCATAAGAATCAAACTCAATTGAATTGCTATCTTTTGAATAAAAAACTTGTACTTTAAGGTCTTGCGCACCAACACGGTTGCGCCATAAAAAACGCCCATTAGCGATATTGTAAGCATAACGTTGCGCAAGTTCATCAAGATTTGATTGGACATATTCTTCAATCTTTTCACCAAATACATTTTCAAATCCAACCTTGTTACATGCCGTAGGTTGGCTTAATCCACTTACAATTCGCAAAGTAAAACTCACTTTTAACGTATCGTTATCATGACTTAGTGAAGCGTCATCACCCCACGCAAGATTTGCTTCTGCTATTTGCTTTTGTAATTCGTCTTCATTCTCCAAAACCTCTTGTTTGAAGTTACTTTTAACGGCTCGATTACGACGTTCAAAAAGATCGATGGGAGTCCATGCTGTTTTATCGCCAATACACTCCCAATCACCTGAATGCATTAGTGCATCTGAAGGCTCTAGTTTACGGTCAAATGCCAACACGCTTGGTAAAGTTATATCTGCCATCATTATTTTCCTTAAAATAGGTTAAGTGCGTCATTAAAATTGAGAGTTTTTATCTCTTCTGATTTAAGRTTCGGTTCGTTATTATTACTTGGTAAATGGCTAGTTTGTCGACACAAGTACCACTGCCCTTCTTGCTTATAACGCCAAATAGTATCTTTTATTTTTTTGATGTTATGCACGCCCTTCCATTCTCCAACAGAATGGATAGACTCCACAAAACAACAAGGCGTGACTTCATCTCGGGTGCTTAATACTTCTTCAGGCGCATACAACTCACTAATTGCTTTATAGCCAGTCATCAGTGGTACTAAATACCCAGAATATGGTTTCGCTATATATGTCCAATTTGCCCGTGTGTTTTCATCTGGCTGAGTTTGGTCATTATCTAGTTGTGGTATTGCTTTAAATTTTAATGCACTAAAGTCTAACCAAGCATCGAATAACTGAGGTTCATCTTGATCATTATTCATTTCTTTATGAGTTGTTAACAATACTTGATAGTGATCGTTCAGATAGTTACTTCGCTCCAATAACACAAAGCCCGGTAATGTGAGTTTTTTTATTTTCCTTAACATTTCAATATGCTGCACTTCTGTGCTAGCAGATATTACTTTAGCTCGTTTAATATTTAGAATACTGCCACCAGCCAGCCTGAGCCCAAAACAAATATCTAAAACATCCTTTTCAAACTGCTTAATTTCACCTGCCGAAAGTAATAGGGATTGTTCGAGTTCAATCACTAAACTTACTGACAAATTCATTTTCCCCTCTTCTATAATTGGCGGTGATGAACCCTTATGCTTTGCCAGAACGGGTGGGTTTTTACTTTGCAAAAACTCAAAGTCAGCATTTTGTTTTGATTGATATACTTTGTTATAAAAGGAATGAGATATCACCGCACACCCGATTAAATCGAGATCATACTGACCATCATAACTGTTCGATAATTTTCTATTTAATGCATGAGTAAATCCTAAAAAATTTGTTACCGCAGGAAATCCCCAAGTAAGCCCTGCAATAGAGTTTGCATTTTGAATATCTATATGACTCAACACCATATATTGGCTCATACTTTCACCTCCTGTATAGCAACCCTTTCTCTTAATTCAATTAAGAAACAATCAGTCCATAACCTCGCTTGAATTGGGCTCAACTGTAGTTTGCTTTTTTTATCAAGCTGATTATTTAACCAACGCCCGTACGTTTGAGCTAAAGAAACCTGCCATTTATTATTCAACTTTAATACCATGGCAGCCTCATCTTCCCGCCATGGCTCAAGCACAAGTTGTTGGTCATTAGGAAGTTTGCTATTTGCAGTCCACCCTTCAAGTGATTCATTAAGGTTGATCATTTCCAAGTAATTGAAAAATTGACTACTAATCGCTTGTAATTTATTGATCACAGCTTCATTTCGTTTTGGTTCACTGATGCTCAATGATTTATTTTTAATTAAAAGCAAGTAGTGTTTTAACTCTTTAATTTCATTTATTAATTCAAACGCGAGTGATTTATCGAAGATAGAAACCTTATTAACATAAGATGGAGTGTTAGATTTCCATACAGGTGGCATCGCGGGTAACAATGCCACTCTTCCACCACGCTTACCATTAAGCGAAGATGCATTAGAATGATTCGAGCCTGTCACATGTAAATATGCTTTATTCGGATAAGTACAGGTTGTGGTTTCTGAATATTTCTTGATATTTTTTTGACTTCGCGTTTTTTCCTGTTCTTCATCCCAGTATTTTTTATGCTCAAGGTGTATTGCATGCACCAAAGACGATGACGTAAGTGGCATTAATAAATGGTACTGCTCATTGCAAATAGGAAAGTAAATTTGTTTTGATAAAAAGTAGCTTTTCTTTTTTTCATTCTTAATAAATTTTGAAAAGCCTATAGCCCACAGTTTTATCAGCTCTGCATTTTCGCTAAATTTACTAAAAATTGCTTCATTTTCATTCCTTAAATAATCACCAACATAACCATTTCCTACTTTAATATTATAAAGCTGAGAAATAGATGAGTATTTATTATCGGGATATGCAGTATCAAGCACTGGATTTGATGCAGTACAAACATAATATCTATTATATTTATCACAAGATTCATGATACCTAACGTCAATAGATGATCCCTTGCTACTAGAATGTGTTAATTTCGCGATATGAGTTGCAAGGTAACTATCTTCTCCAAAATCAAGTGCCCAATTAAGCCATTGTTCATACTTGTTCAGACTATTAACGAACTTAACATTTTCAAAAAACTCTCTATAAATATCGTTAAGATCGCAATAGTTTTTAGATATGCTTATTAACTCATCTATCACGTTTTTCTTAAAGAGTACTTTCTCTTTTTTAGTCGAATTTTTGACAGCTTTTCTCTTTTTAATAACTCCTATTTTTATTTTTAGTTCGTTATTTTTTTTTAATAAAGGCTTCAACTGGACATGAATTTCATCAATAAACTCCTTATGGATCTTATCTAGTTTCTCAAGAGTTCGATCAGTAATCTTTTTATCACCAACGTTATCAATATATTCCTTGATTGAATCTTGAACGCTTTCATTCAGTTCATTCTTCACTTTTATATTCATCCTTTTTCAAAAATTTGTATATCCCCAAATTTGGATGACACTGCCATTGCTCTGGTGAGTTTTCATCCAGTTTCCTTAACGATAAGTAAGTAAACTTCTCCCTTACATATTCTTCATTTACAGATAAAACTCTCGCGAGCTGCGCTATTTCATCTTTTAAATTAAAATCACCCCAAAATACATTTCTCAAACCTACCGCTATATCTTCCGGTTTTTTTGCTATATCAGTCGTGTTAACAAATTGGGGTGGGAATATTTTTGGTACTTTCTTTTGCCAAATAACTTTATCAGTACGTGTAAAATTAATTATGAAATCATCGTTAGCTAAAGACAGCCTAAAGGGCTGTAAACGCTGAAGCTCTCCACACCAAGTCACTTTATTATTCCACCATAGAGATGCGTTATTTTTCTGTTTAATACTCCCGACCAATCGCAATTTTTGAGAAAAATGTTCAAGCTCATTAAATGAACAAAATTTAGGTGCAATGTCATTTGTTACAGAGAGCGTATTGGGCGTTTTAATTCTTGGGATTGCATTTACTTCAAATTCATTATCAATGCCAAGACCACTAAGTTCATTAGTCATAAAACGTAACTCTTGTGTCTCGAAACCTGGTTTTTCAAAGCAAGGCGACTTACCTTTTAACCCCTTATAGTTTTTAGACAATATATGTATATTTTCACAAACAGGAACTTGCTTACGATGACGTTGCACTCGCCCTGCTAATTGAATAATTGATCGCATTGAGCTTGGCTCTACAATTGCCCAATCATAGTCATGATCTCGCCCCACTTCAGCTACTGCTGTCGCTAACACGACAAAAATATGATTTTTTTCAGCATTTTTTTCTACAATACTTCGTATTTCACTGTTTACTAACCATTCTTTTTCACTGTGACGAGAAAGCGCATTGTCTAACTGTTTTTCGATTTTTGAACGTTGAAGTAAAGGAAACTGGCTATGATAAATGCAATAATGAATTATTGTATCTACGGGCGTACCTTGCGCAATCAGGTATTTACCCACTTGGATCAAGGGATCAATATTCGCCATACGCACTAAACCAATCGATATTTTTTTACTCGCAACCACTAAAGCATGTTGTTGATGAAGTTCAATGACCGATTGCCTTATAACCTTCGCCATTTGTTCAGTTGGAGCAAGATTTTCGTCTGCCTCTATAGTGATTAATTTAGCTTTACGATGAGGGTTAGTTTTCTTTTTTAAATTAGAAATTCGTTTTTCTACAAAACCATCATGAGTATTCGAAAAGTGCGATGTATCTGTAATAAATGTTGCCTGTGGCTTTTTAAATTCATCAAACCATGCACAGTAAACCTTGGCGGTTTCACCTAGTTCACCATTCACTTGAGTATAATGCTTACGACCTTCTTGATATGCAGTGAACAATGCACTGGCAAGTGACGGTGAAATAGTTGCCGTTGAGAGCAATACACGGCTACCTAACATGCCAGCCCAATTTACCAAACGACACAAAGCAGGCAGATCTTCCAATCCAAAATCATCTGGTTCATCAAGGACTAAATCTGATGTCAACAGCCTAAGCATTGGCGCGATCTGCCGACCACCTCGAATACCTTCATTTGCTGGCATCAAGTAATCTATTGTACTTACTAACACAGGTGATTGGATGAGCTTTAATATTTTAGGATCATGCTCAAGCCACGTAGTGCATGCGCCAAAATAATCAGGTAGATTTTCTTTTAAGATCATTTCATCTTTCAAAAGTGATTCTGCGGACTCACTGCCTTTATCTTGTTGTTCGCTAGTATTAGGCACTCTTGCTTGTGCGTGTAAATCCTTTACGGCTTGTGAACCAATGAGCAATGCAAGTTCATCATAATCTAGATCCAAATCTTTTCGTAATGACTCACCAGTTTGCAATGTTAACGTTCTTAAACCTAACGCAACGCTAAACCTACATTGACCTTCATCAGATAGTCCATACATGATCCGCGCATTGCCACGCGTCTTCCCCTTCCCAGTAGAGGCCATGCAAACACCAAAAAAACCATATTTGAGGCTATCGTCTTTCATTTTTTTAGCTAAATTAAAAGCACTATCTTGCCATCCAAAGTCTTCTTGATGATTGTTAGGTACTTTATCAGTGAATGATTTATTAGGGTTTAACTGTGGTAATTCACGCTTCAATTTAAACAATTCTTTAGCAATTAAATACGCATTAAGCCCTACTGCAATGTTATGTTCATCAAGTTTCTGTTTTCGGTATTTGTTACCATTTTCATCTTTATCTGTATTAGCATAAGCATGATAATTTCTATCTTGTAGCTCTGGAGTCGTTTCTTTTTTCGACGAATAGTAGTGATCAGATAACATCAACGATAAGCGCGCCAAGTGAATGGTGAAATGTTGTTCGAACCAGTTCTGCTCAAACATACGATCACAGTGCAATATTTTTTTTGCACAGATACTCACTTGTGTTTGCCAATGAGCACTTTTTAGCGGTGTGCCATATGGGAAAATCCAATTTTGTTCAATGACACTTCTGTCCCAATCATCATTTAAACACTGCGGTGAATTCCAGCAAGCCTCTAAACTAAAATCAAGCCATTTATCCATACTTTCAAATGCGGGCGGATTATCTTCATTCTTTGGGTATTGAGGCAATTTATGATGAGAGACAATTAACCATGCAACCAATTTTGCTAACGGAGGAAGTGCTTTAAATGGGTTTTCAGGGTTTAACTTTAAGCCGTCTTTTAATTCCGCTAAATTGATGAGCATTTTCTCTTCTGCTAAATTATCAATGTTAACAAGATCGGTAAGCCAAACTTTATCTTCTCTACCTGCTACAAACGCTTGAAAAATACGAAGAGAAACCCACTCATGACGATAAGGTTCAAAAGTTTTTCCTTCAAAACCTGGTAGCAATTTATTCTGAAATAAGGCTATTGCCTTTCCAGCATCATGGAATAAACCAGACAGATTTGATAGCAATGCAATAACGTCAGAGTTCAGGAAAAACGCTTCCTTATCATTAATAGGCTTTGATGTACTATTCACTGGCACCACACCCTCTAAATTAAACTTCAATCGATTCCCCACCACCCACAAAAACTGGCTGCGAGAGCGCGAGCGTATCCAATGACAACTTACCGCAGTGCTTTTACTCGCCGTTCGGCGCAGCATTTTTTTTACGGTTAGCAGGCCATCTTCGGTAATAATGGTTTGCCATGTGTTATCGCCAATGCGATTAGCAAAGGCATCTAATACTCTACGTGTTTTCTTTAAGGCATTTTTTTCGCATTGAGAAACAAAGGTGACCATCATCTTGCTTGCTCTCCGCCATCTGCCGACTTAGGCTGTTGATGTGCTAAAGCCACTTCTTTCACGGTATCAAACATGAAATCCAACACTTTATGATCGGTAAAGGCTTGCAGAACTTGTTGGCGAAACTCTTGCTCTGTATCGTTTTCTTTGGCACAAATAAATGCCCACGGCAGTACTATGGTGTCTTTAATTAAATCAGCGACATCAAACACTAGCGCGCCTCGTCGGGTTTTCCCATGCATTACAGCAAAGCCATGTGGAATGCCTAATACCCATAATGTTGTCGCAGCCAAGCCATAAGCCAAATAGTTGCCGTGATTCAAAAAATCATTGGCTTTATCGGTAGATTGATGTTGTCTTTTAAAATCTTGTAGCTGAACGTTATTAGCGGCAAACTTATAGAGATGTTTGGTTAATTGCGCTTCTGTCAGTAGCAAGTCACTCTGCTTGGTTGCGGCTTCCGTTCGCGCTTCAAACCGCTCAAACGCTTCTTGCAGCCCTGACTCTTTGACATTAAATCCTTCTTGTTTTAGTTCTCTGTCTTTTGCCCAGATCTTCTGTAAGAAATCTAATCTTGCTTGCTGAAATGCTTTTGCTGCTGCCAAGCGTTTTTGATCATCGAACCAAAATGACATCCACCCTTGTAAATACTCGGTTGGACGATATTCGCTTTGTGGCGTAAACCACTCAATAGGCTGCTCTACATCATTAGCCATGTATAAGGGTGTGCCACCGCCACCACTAAAACCAACCAACACACCTGCTTGAGCGAGCATCCTCATGGCGGCTTGAGTAATTGAAGTCCCGTTACCTAGCAGTAATACGGTGCTATTGGCGATGGGAATATTGAAGTATTGGTTTTCATTTTTCGCTTCTGTGAGATATAGAACACGGCCATCTTTTTGCATCACTCGGCAATATTCGAGATAAAACATATTGGTTCGTTTTGAATGCAAAATACTTTTAAGATCAGACGAAGAAAAGTTTTCCATATACCCCCCTTAAAAAGTTAATACAAACACCTTACTAAACCGTAAGGTCACATACTGACCCTGTGCATTATTTTTGCATTCTTTCTACGGCTTTTAACAAACACTGCGCTACAGCCTCTTTCAAAAACACTGGAGATATAACAGTCACATTTGGTTGAAAGCGCATAATTTCACGTACCAATTCACGATGGTCACTAAAAGAAAAGCTAAGAGTTAATTCACCCGTTGCGAGAGTTTCAATTTTCTGATCGCTATGCCATGTATGATCTAGTACCCAAGGTGCAACAGCTTGGTCAAAACGAATAATGGCTTGATGCTGAGTACTACCTACCATTAAGCCATAACTTTTTTTAAGGTAAGCTTGAATCTGCTCTTCTGGCAATCGATGAAAAACCACATTGCTATCTTGTGCTGAAACCAGTCGATTTAGTGAAAATATACGAATTTGATTTCGTAGGTGACACCAAGCTAAGAGATACCATGCATCTTTATACAGGAAGACTTTTTGTGGGGAGAGTGTCCGCTGAGTGGTGTTTTGTTGACTATCTTGGTATTCAACATTAATGCTAAGTTCAGACCATAATGCGGTAGTTATTTGATTAAATACATCGGTATGATTAATGCTTATTATCGCACTGAGTATCTCTATTTTATTCGCGATACCAAGATCTTCTACTTGATTTTTTGTTTTCTGTAATACGTGTTTAATGCCTTCAAGCTCTTTGCTTAGTGAGCCTGTATGTAAGTCAGTAAATAACTTTTCGGCAGTTAATAGTGCAAACCACTCTTTATCAGAAAAGTTCAAATACGGTAGGGTTAACTGCGGACAACTAGGATCGTAAATATAGCCTTTATGTTCTCTGTCATATAAAATCGATGCATCAAATTCATCATTAATTTTTCGAAGCAACCGCTTAAATGTAGATTCTGAGCACTCTAAGGCCTCTAATAACTTACTCTTTGGTACAGGATATCTTGAGTGACTTAGTAAACGATGAATAATAGATAAACGAGAAATCTGCTCCATTATTAACAACCTTATCAATCATATGAATCAGTACATCATATCATAAAAAGTGTGTGCTTTTATTGTGGAAGATTAAGAGAATTATATTTTTAGTCCATAAACAACATACTAGCACTCTACTCCTTATTTTATTATTTGCTCTCTCGCCCAAGTTCATTTCACCTTTCACTAATTTACTGATGATATTTGCTATTCCCACTCTTTTAACCACTTGGTCAGCAAGTGATTCATTTGCTGTTGCTCCTCTTCAGTTAAGCTGCTGGTAATTTGCTGCTGTTTGACCACGTGTTCAGTCAAAGCGGTATTAATGAGTAAACGGCCCTCTATGGTGAGTTTAACCATAACACTGCGGCGATCTTCAACGGAATGGCTACGCTCTATTAGCCCTTTCTCTTCTAAACGAGTCATGCGGTTGGTCATGGCTCCGGATGTGAGCATCAGTTGAGTGAGGAGCTCAGAAGGGGTCAGCTGATAAGGTTCTCCTGAACGAAGTAGTGTCGCGAGCACATCAAACTCACCGATCTTAATCCCATACTTCTCATGGCATTCCGAAATATTTCCAGCACTATACTTGTATATTCGGCCCATTCGACCCAAAATTTGCATAGGTAACGTATTTAGTTCGGGTCTTTCTCGTGCCCACTGCTTTTTAATTCGGTCTAACGCGTCCATTTACTGGCCAATTTAATTTAACGTGAAGATACTTTACATAGAGTTATTCTATCTGTAAAGTGCGCCCCTTATCTTAACGTGAAGATACTTTAATGAACATTTTGCTCGCCATGATCCCTGCTTTTTTCTGGGGAACCACTTATGCAGTTAGTCAGTTAACCCTGCCTGATTGGCCACCGCTATTTTTAGGCGCTATCCGTGCTCTACCAGCGGGTATCATCCTATTGGTGTTTAAACCAAAACTGCCACGTGCTCATGAATGGGGCCGCCTTTTAGTGCTTGGTACCATCAACATTGCGGCCTTTTTCTGCATGATTTTTGTGATGGCGAATAACTTACCTTCCGCGATCTCTTCGGTAGGTATGGTAACGGTACCTGTTTTTGCAATTATCATGACTTACTGCGTTTATCGCGTTAAACCGGGCAAAACACAGCTTTTAGCCAGTGCGATTATCGTCACAGCGACTTGGTTTCTCTTTGACCCGAGCAAAGTCTCTTTAAGCGTAGTTGGCATTGTGGCGATGTTAGTAGCGATTCTATGTCTATTAACTGGCAGTATGCTAACTAAAGTACTGGCCAATAGAATGGATTGGAAAACGGTGCTTGCTTGGCAGTTAATTATTGGTGGAATTCTGCTCTCTCTGGTTTCGGTGGGTGATTACTTTGTACACCCAGAGCAGTATATGGCGATATTCAATCACATTGAGATAAAAAACCTCATTGGCATTGTGTGGATTGTCATCATTAACACGGTTATCGCTTATGGGCTGTATGTATGGTTACTGCAAAGAATGTCTGTGGTTGATATCACTTTTGGTAGTATCGCTAACCCTATCGCAGGCATCCTTGCTGGGGGTATATTGATGAATGAATCGTTTACACTGTTCCAGTACTCTTTAATGTTAGTCATGATCATGGCATCCATGCTACCGCAATTGGTGACCAAGCTGACTAAACATGTTGTTCGTGTCAAACAGGCAAAGCGATAATTTGAATTTTTTAGCCCATCTTCATATCGCACATCGCTGCCAAAGCAGTTTAGCAGGGAATTTATTAGGCGATTTTGTAAAAGGGAATCCAGATAATCATTTTGTCCCTTCAATTGCCAGCGGTATTCGATTACACCGTTTTATTGATAGCTATATTGATGCCCACGATGATAGTAAAGTGGCCAAGAGTCTCTTTCCTGATCACCAAAGAAGATTCGCGCCGATCGCGTTGGATATGTTTTGGGATCACTGCCTTGCTAGGCATTGGGCAGATTACCATCCAACTTCATTAAGAGTGTTTTGCAAAGAGACGCAGCGAGATATTCAGAGTCAACCCATTCAGTTTCCGCCTCGTTTTTTACAAGTCACTCAATCGATGTGGCAAGGGCGTTGGCTGGAGTCATACGCTGAAATGGAGAATATCAGCTTTGCCTTACATAGGATGTCGTTACGCAGTGAGAGAATGGCTCCGTTAGCCGCTTGTAATCAACCGCTTTTGGAACACTACGACCCTTTGCTTGCTCTATTTAAAAAGCTGTATCCACACTTGATAGATACAGCGATAAAGCAGGTAAACCGTTCTTAAGCTTTCTATTGGTTGCCGTTTTTAGCTGCCAATTCAGAGTATTGTTGCAGCAATTTTGACAGTGCAGCTAACCAACCTAATGTCTCTTTCGGCGGAGTTTGAACTAACTCTTCCGCTAACTCACAGTGTTGTTCAAGAGTAACGGCCTCTTCTAAGTTAAACAGCATCGCATAACTGTGCCACAAAATAAGTCGCTGCATACGCTGGCTGTTTTGAGAGGCATTGTCGGACTCTGAAAACGCATATTGCACCTCACCTAAGGCGACCGCGACTAAACGTAACATGGCGTCTAACTGGGCAGTCTGTTTTCTATCTTCACTGGCTGAATCATCATGCTCAAACGTAAAGATCTCTTGCATGCTCTCTTCGGGAACCATTCTACTCACGACTCGGTGGCTAAACTCTTCAAGTTCATGGCGAGGCATAGTCACTAAGCAGTTAAAGGTATAGTCGCGTTCCATAATATCTCACGGTTTGGCTGAAAATTTCCGCTATTCTAACCATAGTGCGAGTTAAAGAAAACAAGCAGTTTGCATCAATTTCTGTATACTCTGCATCTTAGATTGCTTATCCCAAACTATCTGGGATAATCAGCGTCAAAATCCTACCAAATAATGGCATTATCATGAAACTACTTGTACGCAACCTAGCTCGCACAACGACCGAAGAAGAACTTCAACATATGTTTGAAACTCACGGCACCGTTCAGTCTTGTTCTTTGGTCATTGATCAAGCGACAGGAAAATCTAAAGGCTTCGCATTTGTTGAGATGCCAAAAGCGGGTGAAGCCAAAGCGGCAACCAAAGCGCTAAACGGTACTAGTGTCGCAGGCAACAAGCTACGTGTTAAAAAAGCAGAAGATAAGGCTGCTAGTGATGCTGTTTCTGACAGTGACAGTGAAGAGTAATCACTAAGCGAGACCGATGGTGACTATTTCTACCTCTGCCCATAATGTTATCGTTCTCGATTTCGAAACAACTGGCCTTTCACCAAATCAAGGCGATCGCGCCATTGAGATTGGTGCGGTTAAGCTGGAAGATGGCATTGTGGTCGACCGATTTCAAGAGCTGATGAACCCAGGTTTTCGTATTAGCGGCTTTATTCAAGGTTATACTGGTATCAGTAATCAGATGCTGCAAACTGCTGCGCCCTGTGACGAGGTAATGGATCGCTTTGCTGACTTTATTTGTCACCATAACCTGGTGGCACACAACGCTTCTTTTGATCAGCGTTTCTTAGATGCCGAATTGAATCAGATTGGTCGTGATTATAGCGGAACTTTTGCCTGCTCTATGCTTATCGCTCGTCGTCTATTTCAAGATGCCCCTAATCATAAACTCGGTGGCTTGGTTGAGTATAAAAATATCGACAACGATGGGGTGTTTCACCGCGCGTTAGCTGATACCGAAATGACAGCTAAACTGTGGTTAGTCATGCTCGATGAACTCGACGTGACATTTAACATTCAGCGACCTGATTTTTCGTTAATGCGAACCATCAGTAAAACGGCTAAAGCTCAAGTGTTCAACAAACTGACTAGCCTTTCCAGCTAACTCATACTGCGAGTTATTCGCTGACATAAAAAAAGGCTGAAGATAATGAGTATCTTCAGCCTTTTTTTATTACGTATATAAACTATGCTTTCTTATTTTTTATCGCTGAGCGTAGACGAGCACGTCGCTCTGCAGATGCTTGGTCAGCACTTGGATTGTTAGTACGACTTTTACGATCTTTAAATGCAGGTTTGCTATGCATCTTTTGAATCAACGCATCACGGTTAGTTGGTTCATATCCATCTAGAATAACTCGGTGAATACGCTGCTCAATTAATGTTTCTACTTGAACCAGCGATAACTCCTCTTCACGGCTCACGAATGAGATGGCGTTCCCTTTTTTGCCCGCACGGCCAGTACGACCAATACGATGAACGTAATCTTCAGCTAGGAATGGCATATCGTAGTTCACCACATAAGGCAGATCAGCAATGTCTAATCCCCTAGCAGCAACATCGGTAGCCACCATAACGCGCGCTTTACCCTCTTTAAACTCATCAAGAGCACGTCTGCGTGCGCTTTGTGCTTTGTCACCGTGACACAAAACTGCTTTAATCCCATCGAGCTTAAGCTCTTTCACCAGCATGTTAGCGTTCTCTTTATAGTTAACGAACACCAGCACCTGTTTCCAGTTCTTTTTGCCAATCAATTCAGACAAAAGCTCATGTTTGCGTTTCTCTTCTACTGGATAGACAACGTGCGAAACAGTATCCGCCGTGGTGTTTTCACGATCCACAGAGATGCGCTTTGGTTTTCGTAAAATATCATTGGACAGTAGGTTAACTTGTGTCGAGGTTGTCGCTGAGAACATCATGATCTGAGGAGCAGTATTCACTGCCATCATAATGTTACGAATCGCGTTGATGAAACCCATATCTAACATTCTGTCTGCTTCATCAAAAACCAGAAACTCAAGATTGCTAATATTTACGTTACGCAGTTCCATGTGTTCAGTTAAACGACCCGGAGTGGCGACTAAAATATCTAACCCCTCTTCCAATCTTCGAACTTGCGATGACATTTTGTTTCCACCATAAATAGCGGCAACTTTTAAATCGGTGTATTTGGTGTATTGCTCAATATTGTCAGCAATTTGTGCTGCCAACTCTCTTGTTGGCGCCAAAATTAACGCACGAACTCTTGAGCGTACTCTTGGTTTCGGTTGGTTAAGCAGTTGCTGGATAATCGGTAGTGCAAAGGCTGCTGTTTTGCCGGTTCCAGTTTGCGCATTGGCAAGAATATCGTGACCTTTACGTGCCACAGGAATAGCTGCTTGTTGAATCGGAGTGAGTTTTTCATAACCGCATTCCGTTAATGCTTGAACGACTTCTTGGGAGAAACCTTGTGATGAAAATGACATATGCTAATTCCTAATGCGTGCGGCGGTAAATAACCGAACCAAAATACGGTCGCAGATTATAGTGCAATATGCATCAGATCAAAACAAAAAACGAGCCCAATGCAGGCTCGTTTTACTATTATACGACTATTTACGATTTAAATTTCGAGATTGAGCTGCTTAATCCCGACACTTGCTCCACAATGCTTTGTACTGCCACTGAGTTCTCTGACACAGAACGGTTATTCCCCCCCGTTATCTCTTGTATCGCAGTAACATTCTGATTAACCTCTTCACTTACTATCTTCTGTTGATCAAGTGCCTCTGCAATTTGCGAGCTGTTGTCCATGATGGATTGCATCTCAATAATGATCTCATTCAACTTCTCTTGAGCCGAAGAGGCTTCGTTAACACTGTCTTCACCCAATTCACGACACACCGAAATTTTGCCGACTACTTCATGCGTCTGTTTCTGTAGCGAGTTAATGATAGAAGAGATCTCTTCTGTCGATTTGCTTGTACGCTGGGCTAATGCACGCACTTCATCTGCAACCACAGCAAAGCCACGTCCTTGATCCCCTGCTCGTGCCGCCTCTATCGCCGCGTTTAATGCCAATAGATTCGTTTGCTCTGCAATATCACGAATAACATCAAGCACTGAACCAATCGAATGGGATAACTCAGATAAGTTGGTCACTTCATTCGACGCTTCAGACAACTGAGTTGATAAATGAGAGATGGTGCCACAGGTTTTTTCTACTTGAGAGCTTCCTTCCCCTGCTTTGATGTGGCTTTGACGCGCATTTTCTGCCGCTTGCTCTGTGTTGGCCGAAATATCTGAGATAGTTCCTGCCATCTCGACAATTGAGGTAGCAACCAGACGAGTTTCATCTTCTTGCTTCGACAAGGAGTCTGACGTTGACTGGCTATTTTGCAGTAACTCTTCCGATGCAGAACCTACCGCTAAACTGACGACTTTACTCTCTTCAATAAGGTTACGCAGATTTGTAAGGAACTGATTAAAACTGGTGGCCACTTCGGCTAATTCATCTTTACCACTACCATCCGCTTGAATCGTCAAATCTTGGTTTTCTGAAATGGTGGTCATGGTCATTAATAGACCAGAAATACGTTTTCTAATATCGCGACTAATAATCGACGTAACGACCGTTGACACGATAATCAACAGCACAACAAATATGATGCTGTATTTTAGCGTCAGAGATTTCTCATTTTCTATACGTTCATTAACGGTTTTACTCAACTCTTTAAAATAACCTTCCGCCGTTCTTGAACGCTCACGAATAACCCCTTTTAATCCTTCTGAGTAGCTTAACCCTAATTCAGTTTTTACGTTTACTAATTCCAAAACGATTGCGTGAATTTTGGTTATTTCTTCGTCATTCTGATACACTAGATCGCTGGTTAAATTCTCTTTACGTTTGTTATAATCGTCTATATATTCAAGATTATCAGAGTAATAAAACAACATAACATCATCTACGAGTGACTGATACTCATACCGCATAGACGGTTGGATAGACGATAGGAACTGTGTTGACTCACTCTTAAAAGAGTCAATCACCCCTTCATTACCTTTCACCCCTAATGCTTTATATCCTTCACCGACTTTGTAAAAACCTTGAGCATAGTTTTCTAACGAAGCATCTATATTTGAGAAGTTGAATTCAAATCCGCTGGAGATTAGAGATGCTTGCAATTCTTGATTAAATGCTTTTAAGCTGGCGTAATTTTTCTTGAAGGTATCAATATATTTTACGTTTTCACGGCTTAAGAAATCTTTCTCGTTACGTCTTAAATTTAACAACGTCACCTCCATATTCGAGACAATGGTCGCTTCATTATTCAAGACGAGCACTTTCTGTTGTGAATACCAACCTGAAAAGGCCACTCCTGATAGCGCAACAATCGAAAGGAGGGTTAATAAAATTAATTTCTGTTTTATAGTCATAGTTCTAAACTTCTTTCTAGGTGAGTATTGTCATTATAGCAGTATATTTATGCCACCTGTTACATTTAGAATACAAATGATACATAGTTAGTTAACTTTAGGGTTTTATTGTGTTCTTTTCAATTACAACGACTTCTAATGGCTGTCATATCTCACTTTAATTACTGATAAAAAACTCACCCCTCACTTTAAACACCTTTTCCTTGCCTTTTCTTACCTTCTCTCTAACCATTGATTTAAGTTTCCTAAAGCTTGCCTTTCATAACTATCATCAAGCAATAAAACAGACTGCTGTTTCTGCTCGCAAAACCGAACAGTGGGAGCATAAACACTGCCATATTTCGCCCAGTAATACTGCGTAGCCGCCTGTGATCTATCATCAACATTACATAGAATAACTTTACATCCGTGACGTTGGTATCCTTCAAGCTGATTTCGTTTGCTTTTGCCGTAATCCAATGACGCATCTACTTTCACATAGTCGGACATTTTGATCATCTCACCCTCATCGCATAACAACCGATTAAACGAATCATTAATGCATATTTCTACTCCTACACTCTGAAGAAAATCAATCTTAATAAGTAGTTCATGACACAATAATTGTTCTTCTTTCAACTCAATAACGATATTAAATACGTTGGCTATCCTTGATAACTTCTTTAGCATGGCAGAATTAGTGAGGGATTCTGATGATAACCAAAAAAAAAGTGGTGCATTCTTTTTAATAAGTGATTTGTTAATATTGAAAGTATGATCATACAGAACATTCGTTAATATTCGCTCTTCTTTTAATTGATGATTTAGATTGTTGGATCTGTCATTTCTTATGATCAGAAAATAACCAACTGTTGTCTCATCCTCTGAGWATATTTCTTCCAAAAACCACATATAACCCCCTTACATCCATATAATATTATTTATCAC
>NZ_JAKJSQ010000040.1:0-40707 GCF_050337105.1 Aliivibrio kagoshimensis | reverse complement strand
GGTACAAAGTTTGCACTCTCATATCCGGGATAGTTTATAAAAACAAAGGAGAATGTTATGGCTGATAAGAAAGCAACCCTTCATATTGAAGGTGAAGCTCCTATAGAATTGCCAATTATAAAGGGGGTTTTAGGTCACGAAGTGGTCGATGTTCGTAAATTAGGTGCGAATGGTTACTTTACGTTTGACCCTGGATTTCTTGCTACTGCCTCTTGTGAATCTCAGATTACTTATATCGACGGGGACAAAGGGATCCTACTTCACCGTGGATTTCCGATTGATCAGCTTGCTAACAACGCTGACTATTTAGAAGTATGTTACATCTTGCTATATGGCGTGCCGCCATCTAAAGCTGAATATGAAGAGTTTCAAACGACGGTAACTCGTCACACAATGGTTCATGAACAGATTGCGAGCTTCTTCCACGGTTTCCGACGTGACGCTCACCCAATGGCCGTTATGTGTGGAGTTGTTGGTGCATTAGCTGCCTTCTACCATGATTCACTAGATATCAATAATGACCAGCATCGTGAAATCACTGCATTCCGCTTGCTATCAAAAATGCCGACACTGTCAGCAATGTCTTACAAATATTCAATTGGTCAGCCGTTTATCTACCCACGAAATGACTTAACTTATGCTGAAAACTTTTTGCATATGATGTTTGCAACACCTTGTGAAGAGTATGTGGTAAACCCAATTGTCGGTCGTGCAATGGATAAGATTTTCACCCTGCATGCTGACCATGAACAGAATGCTTCAACCTCTACAGTACGTCTTGCTGGTTCGTCTGGTGCAAACCCATTTGCCTGTATTGCTGCAGGTATTGCTTCACTTTGGGGTCCTGCCCACGGCGGTGCCAACGAAGCTTGTTTACACATGCTTGAAGAGATTGGTTGTGTTGAGAATATTCCAGAGTATGTTCGACGCGCCAAGGACAAAAATGACCCATTCCGTTTAATGGGCTTTGGCCACCGCGTTTATAAAAACTATGACCCACGCGCAACAGTAATGCGTGAAACGTGTCATGAAGTACTCAAAGAGTTAGAGATCAACGATCCACTGCTAGATGTGGCGATGGAACTTGAGCGCATTGCTCTGTCTGACCCATATTTTGTTGAGAAGAAACTCTACCCTAACGTCGATTTTTACTCAGGTATTATCTTAAAAGCGATTAAGATCCCAGTGTCAATGTTTACTGTTATCTTTGCACTTTCTCGTACCATTGGCTGGATTGCTCACTGGAACGAAATGCACAACGATCCATTGAATCGAATTGGTCGCCCACGTCAGCTTTACACTGGTAAAACTCGTCAAGAGTTCAAACCAATGCACGAGCGCGAATAAGTTCCAAATCGAGACATTAGATAGATATAAGCCGCATAATCATGCGGCTTTTTTGTTGATGTTATCTGTCTATACTGGATTATCTATATCAATGAAGGTAACCGATACATCATGTTCAGTCGCTAGCCATTCACCTAAGGCTTTCACGCCATATCGCTCAGTTGCATGATGACCTGCAGCAAAATAGTGGATCCCTAGTTCTCGTGCCGAGTGAACCGTACGTTCAGAAATCTCACCCGAAATAAATGCATCAAGCCCCTTTTCAGCAGCTAGATCGATATAGTCTTGCCCCCCACCCGTACACCAACCAATACGAGTGATCATTGAACTGCCTGAATGGGCAATGTGTAAAGGTGCTCTGTTAAGCTCATTATCCAAACGAGCGGTTAACTCTTCACATGAGGTCGGTTGTTGAAATCGTCCCTGCATGGCAATTGATGGAGTACTCTCTTCTAAACCCTCAAGATCTATGATCCCCAAACGTGTCGCTAATTGAGCGTTATTACCTAAAGTTGGATGAATATCAAGTGGAAGATGATAAGCATAAAGATTAATATCATGCTCAATTAATGCTCGGATTCTGCGGTATTTCATCCCTTTTATCGGCTCAGATTCACCTTTCCAAAAGTAACCATGGTGAACCAATAATGCCTCTGCTTTTTCATCTATAGCACGGTCGATTAGATCTTGTGACGCCGTGACGCCAGTAATAATGGTGTTAACTTCTGCTGCCCCTTCAACCTGAAGTCCATTAGGGCAGTAGTCTTTAATAATCTGAGGCGTCAACAGTTGATTTAGTACGGTTTCTAATTGGTAATTGTTCATAATTGGCTTCTATGGTGGCGTTTTCTTCAGTGTAACTATTTTTATCTCGCTATCAATGGGGAACGGCTGTTTTTCTAGCAAGAGTGACAGGGTAAATGCAATGAGATACTCTCTTATCAACAACTCTCAACGTCGAGTCCTTAATGAAATCAACAGCCTCTCTTTTTGCGGATACTTCAAAGTATGCGGCCGATCTCGATTGGATTATTCACTCTCCCTCACTCTTTATCGATCCTATTGTTCTCAATGTCGGCAATTTGAACGGTATTCACTTTCAGCCCTTCATTTCAGGATCGTACGGGTTATCCAACCGCCTAGGTTTCTATTATCAATGGTTATGGAAACAAGTGATTGAGCAATCGGCTCACTATGATCTTATTGCGGAAGAGGTACAAATAAACCATGAAGGGCGTACTATTGGCGCTATTGATTTTATCCTTAGAGAACATGCCACACAGCAATTAGAGCATTGGGAAATTGCGGTCAAATTCTATCTCTTTTACCAAGGGCAGTGGTTAGGGCCAAACAACAGTGATCGTTTAGATCTAAAGATCGACAAAATGCTGAATCACCAATTAACACTCACCTCATCAGACGCATTTATCGCGCAAACTTGTTATACGGAAGCTATTAAGCCCAAAATGCTCGTACAAGGTAGGTTATACACCAACCCTTTCCTTGAAGAGCGACTACCAAGTCACTGCTGTGGTTTGGCTTTGAATAAAAAGACAATCACCGGGCAATGGTGTTTTGAGCATCAATATCCGTTAATTAATGAACCACTCTATTTATTAGATAAGTCACAATGGATGAGCGGCAAACCCTCCTTGTCTGAGAAGCCTTTTGAAATAGGTAAAATCAGTAGGACTGTGCATTTGCAATCTGAAAGTGGTGTCTTCTGGTTTATTGTTCCTAATGAATGGATCAACATAAATTAAACAAAAAAAAGCCAACCCTTAATGGTTGGCTGTTTGTTATAACCCTGCTTGCTCAAACACGCTATTCACCATAGTTTGAGCTTCTGCCTCTATTAAACGTAGGTGCTGTTCGTCTTTAAAGCTTTCACAATATATTTTATAAATATCTTCCGTTCCTGAAGGTCTTGCTGCAAACCAACCAAACTCAGTGCTCACTTTTAAACCTCCGATAGCGGCTCCATTTCCAGAGGCATGAGTTAACTTTTCAGTAATAGGATCGCCTGCTAATGTATCAGCGGTAACCATCTCAGCGTTAAGTGCTTTCAAGACTCTTTTTTGTTCGCTGTTTGCTACTGCCTGAACCCGGTTATAGTGAGAATCACCGTGTTTTTCAGCTAACTTATTATAATATTGTTGTGGATTAAGCCCAGTAACAGCGGTAATTTCTGCTGCCAATAAGCATAAAATAATGCCATCTTTATCCGTTGACCAAGGGGTTCCATCACTGCGTAAAAAAGAGGCACCTGCGCTCTCTTCACCACCAAAGCCTAACTCGCCACTAAAGAGACCATCAACAAACCATTTAAACCCAACAGGAACCTCGCACAATTCACGGCCAAGGTCCTTAACCACTTTATCGATGATCGCACTCGATACTAAGGTTTTACCAACCGCTACCGATGGCTTCCAGTTTGGGCGGTGCCTAAATAGGTAATCAATACATACGGCTAAATAGTGGTTCGGATTCATCAAGCCTGAAGGTGTGACAATGCCATGTCGATCATAGTCAGGGTCGTTACCAAAAGCCAAATCATACTGATCTTTTAAGGATAACAGGCCTGACATCGCATACTCAGATGAGCAATCCATCCGAATCACTCCATCTTTATCTAATGACATAAACTGAAAAGTCGGGTCAACGACGTCACTCACTAAAGTCAAGTCTAATGAGAAGTGTTGTGCTATTTGTCGCCAATACTCAATACCTGCACCACCAAGTGGATCAACACCTAACGTCAAGTTAGCTTTTTGTATCGCTTCAATATCAATCACATGTTTCAGATCATCGATGTAAGGCGTGACTAGATCAAGCTCTGTCACTAAATCACTGGCCATCGCCGTTACAATATCAATTCGTTTCACATCAGCCAAATCACCAGCGATCAGTTCATTCGCGCGATCTTCAATGATGGTTGTCAACTCCCCTTCGGCTGGGCCACCATGGCTAGGGTTATATTTGATGCCACCATCTTGTGGAGGATTATGCGATGGCGTGATCACAATACCATCCGCACATTCAGTATGAGTACGGTTATGGCACAAGATTGCATGTGATATGCCAGGGGTTGGTGTGTAACCGTTCCCTTTTTGAATGATCACCTTGACGCCATTCGCCACTAACACCTCAAGCGTAGAGGTGAATGCTGGCTCAGATAAGGCATGCGTATCTTTACCAAGAAACAGAGGCCCCGTTAACCCACGATCATGTCTTAACTCCGCAACCGCTTGAGCAATAGCCCAAATGTGGTGTTGATTGAAAGTGCATTTATTCGCGCTCCCCCGGTGACCAGAAGTACCGAACTGAACACGTTGTGCACGATCTGTTGCGTCGGGGTTCAATAAGAAATAGTTAGAGACTAGAGAAGGGATATTACAGAGATCTTGTTGCAGCACTTTCTGCCCAGCGCGGGGATGAATGGCCATTTTATAGTCCTTAATAAAAAAAACGCCGCAATTAAATTGCGACGATTACTTTTTCGATTAGGTCAGAGTTAAAGCTCATCTTAGTCATAAGCTGATCGACCATCTGACGTTTTCGCCCAGTATTGGTGTTAGTGATGACCCAAAACGGGGTATTTGGAATAGATTTTGGTTTCGTTGTTTTGCCACTCTCTAACAGAGTATCAATATTATCGGCAAAATAGAGACGTGTTCTTCCTTTCACTTCCGTTGCTTCAGAGAAACCCTGCGGGTCTATTCGATACAACTCAGATAAAACCATCATAAAACGACCGATTGCTTTATCTTGAGCGGCGAATTCATCGGAAATTAACAGAGAACGAACTTCATGCACTCGGTTCAGGTTCTCTGAATGAACGGGATCTTTGCTAACCGAGATCCCAGCACGAGGATCTTCAATGGCAGTAACCGCTGTCTCAACAATCACATTCGATGACTTAGCAGCAGTAAGCTTAGCGTCATCTTTAGACTCTAGCAGTAAGCGCCTTAAAATATCGGATGCACTCTCACCAATGTGCTGAGTCTGGCTTGCTATATAACGATATAGCTCTTCATCTAGCTCAATTTTCTTCATCGTGTCGTTTTTTTCATCAATTAGTCAATCACCAAAAGATTATACATAGATATCTGGTTATACTCTACGGCAAACCTAACAGTATAAAGAGAAAAACGTGCTTTTAAATTACAAACAACAGGGAAATGGCCCAACGATCGTTTTAATACATGGACTGTTTGGCAGTTTGGATAATTTGGGAGCTTTAGCACGCCATCTCGAGAAAACGTATCAGGTCATTAGTGTTGATCTACGTAACCACGGTCGCTCATTCCACTCCAATGAGGTGACGTATGACCTTATGGCTGCCGATATTGAAGCACTAATGATAGAGCTTGAAGTAACCAACTACTCAGTGATAGGTCACTCAATGGGTGGAAAAGTGGCCATGACACTTGCCGCTTCAAAGCACAACCACATTGAACGAATTGCTATTTTAGATATGGCGCCTGTTGACTATCATACTCGTCGACATGAAAGCGTCTTTGCAGGACTAAAGAGCGTCGCAGCGGCACAACCCATTGACCGATCTGAAGCGCTATCGCTATTGAGAGAACATATTGTCGAACCTGGTGTAATCCAATTCTTGAATAAGTCTCTATACAGAGGGAAAACCCACTATCAACTGCGTTTTAATATTGATGCGCTCTACGAGCAGTATGACAATATCATTGGATGGAATGAACTTGCACCCAATCACTGTCCAATTCTGTTTATTAAAGGGCAGAACTCTGAATACATCATTGCAGACTATCAACCACAGATTTTAAAACAATTCCCTCAGGCCAAAGCACATATGGTTGCGAATACGGGACATTGGTTACACGCTGAAAAGCCCGAGACCATCAATCGAATTGTAGAACGTTTTTTACAAAAATAGCCGCTTTAACTCAATGCTTTCGGTTTCAATTAACTTTGCTAATCAACCTATGCTATAGTGCGTCGATAGCAACACTGAAGGACGAATGATGTTATATGAAAACTTCGCCTTACTTGAAAAGATAGGGCTAGATTTATTGTTTGCTTCAATATTCTTTTTTATTGGAATGGCAATAAAAGATGTATTAAAACAAGGAAATGTTCCAGTTTTTGGCCGTAGAATTGTTTGGTTAGTGCTTTTTTTAGGTTGTGCGGGTTTTATTGCAAAAGGCATTATTCAAGTGAGTTGGGAAAGTTCAGGACTCTCTTAATACTCAGCAAAAGCATATAAATAGATTTCGACTCTATTTTAATTTTGAACAGTACAATGTGTACCACTAGATAATAGGTAATCTTCAATATGGCAAGCGTAGGACTCTTCTTCGGTAGTGACACAGGTAATACCGAAGCTATCGCAAAGATGATTCAGAAACAACTCGGCAAGCAGCTGGTTCAGGTTCAAGATATTGCTAAAAGCAGCAAAGAGGAGATCGATAACTTTGATCTACTTCTGCTTGGTATTCCAACTTGGTATTACGGTGAAGCTCAGTGTGATTGGGATGACTTTTTCCCTGAATTAGAAGCGATTGATTTCTCTACCAAGCTTGTTGCTATTTTTGGTTGTGGCGACCAAGAAGATTACGCTGAATACTTTTGTGATGCGATGGGCACGGTTCGTGATATCGTTGAAGCACGCGGTGCAACCATTGTCGGCCACATGTCGACAGAAGGTTTTGAGTTTGAAGCGTCTAAAGCGCTGGTTGATGACAATCACTTTATCGGACTCTGTATTGATGAAGATCGTCAACCTGAGTTAACTGAAGAGCGTGTTAGCAACTGGGTTAAGCAGATCCACGAAGAGATGTGTTTATCTGAACTTGAAGACTAGCCGCCACAGTCACACCAAACGCAAAAACGCACTTTATAGTGCGTTTTTTAGTTCTTCACTACGAAACTGTGGTTTTTTACGAATATACAGTGTCCGCTTAATTCTAGCCACTACCACCCCTTTCTTATCAAGCACTTCGGTCTCAAATTGGGGGAAATACTTGTCTCCCGACTCCGTGTTAGCATATATCTGATTCAACACCTCTTCAGAGATAACAAACTCCGCAGAGAGAATCGAAAAGCCAGGTTTAATAAATTCAATTTCTGCTTTGCTGTCCCACACATAGTATTTTTCTCGTAAAATGCCCATCAGCATTAAAGAGAAAATGGGATCGGTCATCGAAAAAATGCTACCACCATATTGGCTGCGGTTAGCATTTTTATTCCACCATCGGTGCTTTAACCTTACGCTTACACATTGAAAATCATCACTTATTGATGTTATTGATATTCCAGCGCCCCAAAACGGTGGCCAGAGGTTTAACGCGTTTTTTACAATTTTAGGCTTATATACTCTATACACTGCATATCCATATGAATAACTGGTCGGACAACCATGTTGCACTAACAAGATAACAAAGATCAACCTCTATTTTTTAGTGTCCTTACGCATTTCATGGTTTATTGTTTATCTTTGCTGTCTTATAATCATGAATATATATTCCTCCATTTCTGGTTGGAGCAAAGATAGGGAACACTGATGTCAGACAACAATCAAGCACTTAAACAAGCGGGCTTAAAAGTCACTCTTCCTCGTTTAAAAATACTTGAGATTTTCCAACAGCCTGACTGTCAACATATCAGTGCAGAAGATCTGTATAAAAAACTGCTCGATCTAGGCGAAGAAATTGGCCTTGCGACGGTATATAGAGTCCTGAATCAATTTGATGATGCAGGCATTGTTACTCGTCACCACTTTGAAGGCGGAAAGTCTGTATTTGAATTGGCTTCACAGCATCACCATGATCACCTTGTCTGTTTAGATTGTGGCAAAGTGATTGAGTTTACTGATGAGCTTATTGAAGAGCGCCAAACTAGCATTGCAAAAAGCTACAACGTCAAACTGACGAATCACAGCTTATATCTCTATGGACACTGCATTGATGGCAGCTGTGCTGACAATAAAGACGCGCATAACATCCGCTAACGTTTATTGATTTCAAAAAAAACCAGCTTCATTTTCAGCTGGTTTTTTATTATCAGTAACTTAACATCTAGTCGCCAATTTTAGCCCAAGTGTCACGCAAGCCTACCGTTCGGTTAAATACCAGAGCTTCAGAGGTTGAGTCTTTATTGTCAACACAGAAGTAACCAGTACGTTCAAACTGATAACCTACTTCTGCCTGAGCAGACTGCAGACTTGGTTCAACAATACCCTGTGAGATAAGAAGAGACTCTGGATTTAATACCGTTGAGAAGTCATCTTCAGCGCTTGGGTTTGGCACAGTAAACAGGCGGTCATAGAGACGAATCTCTGCAGCGACACCCTTATTAGCCGATACCCAATGAATAACCCCCTTCACCTTACGTCCATCTTCTGGGTTTTTGCCCAGCGTTTGTGGGTCATAGGTACAGTAAATGGTGGTGATATTATCCGCGTCATCTTTCTCGACACGAACGGCTTTAATCACATAAGAGCCTCGTAAACGTACTTCTTTATCAAGAACTAAACGCTTAAATTTCTTATTTGCCTCTTCACGGAAATCTTCACGCTCGATATAGATTTCACGAGTAAATGGCACTTCACGCTCACCCATTTCAGGTTTATTTGGGTGATTCTTGATGTTCAGCGTTTCGACCTTATCCACTTCAAAGTTCTCAATAATCACTTTGATTGGATCCAGAACAGCCATTGCACGTGGTGCATTTTCATTTAAGTCATCACGAATACAAGACTCAAGCGAGCCCATTTCAATGGTGTTCTCTTGTTTAGTTACCCCAATACGCTTACAGAATTCACGAATCGACGCAGAAGTAAATCCACGACGGCGCAGACCGGAAATAGTAGGCATACGTGGATCATCCCAACCATTAACCAACTTTTCAGTCACCAGTTGGTTGAGTTTACGCTTAGACATCAAGGTGTACTCAAGGTTTAAACGACTGAACTCATACTGATGAGGCTGGCAATCAATGGTAATGTTCTCAAGAACCCAATCATACAAACGACGATTATCTTGGAACTCCAACGTACAAATAGAGTGAGTAATGCCTTCAATTGCATCTGAAATACAGTGGGTAAAATCATACATCGGGTAGATGCACCACTTATCACCGGTCTGGTGGTGCGAAGCAAAACGTACTCGGTATAACACCGGGTCACGTAATACCATGAATGAAGAGCTCATATTTATCTTAGCTCGAAGGCAAGCCGTGCCCTCTTTAAATTCACCACTGCGCATCTTTTCAAACAGTGCTAGGTTCTCTTCAACACTGCGATCTCGGTAAGGGCTGTTCTTACCCGCTTCGTTAAGCGTACCGCGATAGGCACGAATATCATCAGCACTCAGCTCTTCAACATACGCCAGACCTTTGCTGATCAATTCCACCGCATAGCTGTGCAACTGATCAAAATAGTTTGATGAGTAGCGAATTTCTCCAGCCCACTCAAAACCAAGCCATTTAACGTCATTCATAATGGAATCAACGTATTCGATATCCTCTTTTTCAGGATTCGTATCATCAAAACGAAGGTTGCACAAACCTTGATAATCTTGAGCAATACCGAAATTTAAGCAGATAGATTTTGCATGCCCGATATGCAGATAGCCGTTAGGTTCCGGCGGAAAACGGGTCTGTACGCTTGAATGTTTGCCGTCAGCAAGATCTTTGTCGATGATCTGGCGAATAAAATTGGACGGACGAGTCTCAGACTCACTCATCGATAACACCTCATGGTTTGATACGTTTTTAATAGAATATTGCCCACTATGATCCACGATTATGACGATGGACACAATAAGTAGATGAAAAAAAACGCTCCCCTTTCTGCATAGAGAAAGAGGAGCGAATATTTTCGTTATTTTAGTCGGTGATGACTAAGGAAGTTTTACTTCTGTCAGGTCCTCTGTAGCAGGGATATTTTTCATCTCTCCCGCTACGATTTCTGCTAGAGGCCCAAGGATAACTTGTAAGTTGTTATCACCCAGTTTCACTACACCTTTTGCACCAAGACGTTTTAGTACTGCTTCATCAACTACTGAGCGATCTTTCAGTGTTAAACGTAAGCGAGTAATACACGCATCGATTGTTGTCAGGTTATCGTGTCCACCTAATGCTTTTAGATATTGGCGAGCTTGCTCACCACTCTCTACAGGTTCATTACTTGCTACCGCTTCGTCATCATCTTCACGACCCGGTGATTTCAGGTTGAAAGCACGGATTGCGAAACTAAAGGTGAAGAAGTATAGCGCACCAAAACCAAGTCCAATAAGTAGCAAGGTAACTGGTTTCGTTGCTAGACCCCAGTTCAATACAAAGTCAATCAAACCTGCAGAGAAACCGAAACCGTGCAATGTGCCAAACATGTTTGCCACGACTAATGACAGCCCTGTAAATACAGCGTGCATTGCATATAGTGCAGGAGCAAGGAATACAAACATGAACTCTAGAGGCTCTGTGATACCCGTTAGGAATGAACAGAATGCAACAGAGAACAGCGCACCACCCACTTGGCTGCGTTTTTCAGCAGGAGCAGCAAGGTACATAGCAAGCGCAGCGCCTGGTAGACCAAACATCATGACTGGGTAGAAACCGTTCATGAATACGCCAGCACTCTTATCACCACCGAAGAAGCGGTGTAGGTCGCCAGATTTAACAGTATCTGTGATACCCGTGACTACTGCATTGATTTCTGGTGTTACTGCGTTTTTAAATTCAAACAGGTGAGTTTGACCAACAACCAGAGACTTAGCAATTGTCGGGTCAACACAAAGCTGTGTTGCACCGTTCAGCAGTGTAACCGCTTCAACGTTAACAATTTGACACGTACCCATACCGAACCAGAAGTAAGAGTTAAGTACATGGTGAAGACCCACTGGGATAAGCCCACGGTTAAGTACACCGTATGCGAACTGACCAACAGCACCAGAAGACGAGACTGCGTGAGCAAAAGCATCTAGTCCATCTTGAATCACCGGCCAAACGATACCAGCAACGGCACCAGCCGCTAGAGCAAACAGACCCGCCATGATAGGAACTAGGCGTTTACCTGAGAAGAATGCCAACCACTCAGGAAGTCGAGTCGTATGGAATTTGTTGTACGAGTGACCCGCAATGATACCGGCGATAATACCACCGAAGAATGACATATTAACGGCTTCGTTTACTGAGCTTGCAGCAGCAGTTAGAACGAAATAAGCAACCGCCCCGGCTAACCCAGCAGCACCAGCACCATCTTTTGAGAGACCGATAGCAATACCCAGTCCAAATAGCAGTGGAAGCTGACTAAAAATTGCGTTACCAGCACTTGCCATAAAGTTGATGTCTAGCAGGTCAGGTTGACCCAAACGTAACAGTAGTGCAGCAACAGGTAGTGTTGCAATAGGTAGCATTAATGCTTTACCTAATTTTTGCATGTATCCTAATATATTCACCTTCAAGTTCCCCCTTTAAGGATTTTTAAATAAAGCGATTTTTCTATTTGAACCACTTTTTTCGCTTGTCGTATTTAACAATTCAATTCTATGTCATTAAATTCGCCCCGCAAATTAAATGACAACTAAATGTGACTCAAGTCACCTTGATGATGCTTATTTAAACTATTTTGCTAGCTAGATCATAAAACTTATTTTATCATTCGAATTAATGCTTTTAAGTAGACGCTTTCATTATTCGAAAATTCATAGATAGAGGTGCCCTGTGCGATTAATCCCACTCAACCAAGCAAACGAAGTCGGCCTATGGTCAGCGCGTCATATTGTCAACCGCATCAACGCTTTCAGCCCTACTGAGGAGCGCCCCTTTGTTCTTGGTTTGCCCACTGGTGGTACACCTTTAAACACTTACAAACAACTTATTAAACTTCATAAATCTGGTGAAGTAAGTTTTAAACACGTTGTGACCTTCAATATGGATGAGTACATAGGTATTCCTCAAAATCACCCTGAGTCTTACCACACATTCATGCACGAAAACTTCTTCAATCACATCGATATTCAACCAGAAAACATCAACTTACTGGACGGTAACGCTGTGGATAATGACATTGAATGTCAGCGTTATGAAGACAAAATAAAATCTTATGGCCGTATTAACCTCTTCATGGGAGGGGTCGGTAATGATGGTCACATCGCTTTTAATGAACCGGCCTCTTCGTTAGCTTCTCGTACTCGAATCAAAACACTGACTGAAGATACTCGTATCGCCAATTCACGCTTTTTTGGTGGTGATATGGAGCAAGTGCCTAAGTACTCACTCACTATAGGTGTCGGAACTTTACTCGATTCAGCGGAGATTATGATCTTAGTCACCGGACATAACAAAGCACTTGCACTACAAGCTGCAGTCGAAGGTTCTGTGAACCATATGTGGACAATTTCAGCGCTTCAACTTCACCCAAAATCTATGATTGTTTGTGATGAGCCTTCAACCCAAGAGTTAAAAGTCAAAACAGTGAAATACTTTAAAGAACTTGAGAAAGACAACATCAAAGAGTTATAACAGGAGCCATCATGTACGCGCTAACCAACTGTACAATTTTTACCGGTAGCGACGTGCTGGTCGATCACGCTGTCATTATTGATGGCGTGACTATTCACTCAGTCTGTTCTACAGCTGAGTTACCAGCAGGTATTCACACTCGCGACCTCGATGGTGCTAATCTAAGCGCCGGATTTATTGACCTACAACTTAATGGCTGTGGTGGAGTGATGCTAAACGACAGTGTCTCAATCGATACACTGCAAACCATGCATTTAGCTAACCTTCGCTCTGGCTGCACGAGCTTTCTTCCTACCCTCATCACCTCATCAGATGAGGAGATGAAAGAGGCATTAAAAGTAGCTCGCCAATACCATGAGCAATACTATAATCAATCTCTAGGTTTACACCTTGAAGGGCCTTACCTGAATGTCAAAAGAAAAGGCATTCATAGTGTCGATTTCATTCGCCATTCAGATGACGAAATGATTGATCTTATTTGTGCCAATAGCGATATTGTGGCCAAGGTAACTTTAGCTCCTGAGCTTAATGCGTCTCAGCATATCGAGCGTCTTCATCAAGCGGGTATTGTCGTATCAATTGGGCACACAGCAGCAACCTACCAGCAGGCTCGAAAAGGATTTGAATCTGGCATTACTTTTGCCACTCATTTATTCAATGCAATGACCCCCATGGAAGGTCGAGAACCAGGGGTTGTCGGGGCGATTTACGACACCCCTGAAGTCTATGCGGGTGTGATTGCTGATGGGTTTCATGTCGACTATGCAAATATTCGAATTGCGCATAAAATTAAAGGTGAAAAGCTCGTATTAGTGACCGATGCCACAGCTCCAGCAGGCGCTAACATGGAATACTTTATTTTTGTGGGTAAAAAAGTATATTACAAAGATGGAAAGTGTGTGGATGAGAATGGCACACTTGGCGGTTCAGCACTCACTATGATCGAAGCCGTTCAAAACAGTGTTGAACACGTTGGAATCGCTTTAGATGAAGCTCTACGTATGGCTACTTTATACCCAGCCCGAGCAATTGGAATGGACAGTAAACTTGGCCGCATTAAAAAGAGCTGGGTAGCAAACCTAGCTATTTTTGATCGTGACTTCAATGTAAAAGCGACTGTTGTTAATGGACAATACGAGCAAAATTAAACTATGACTGGCGGACAAATTGGTAATGTAGATCTAGTAAAGCAACTGAACAGCGCAGCTGTTTATCGACTAATCGACTTACAAGGGCCAATATCCCGAATACAAGTTGCCGATGTGAGTCAACTCGCACCAGCAAGTGTTACAAAGATAACCCGTCAGCTTCTTGAGCGCGGCCTGATTAAAGAGGTGGCGCAACAAGCTTCAACGGGAGGGCGTCGTGCTATCTCTCTTACCACAGAGACCGCCCCTTTCCACTCAGTTGCAATTGGTTTAGGTCGTGACTATATCCAAACCAGTCTTTATGACTTGAGCGGCATGCAGTTAGCTCACACTTATCAACCTTTTCTCTATCAAGATCAACAGCAACTCCTTGATGGATTAATTGCCCATACCCAAAAATTTCTTGCCGATAACCATACTAAAGTTAAAAACCTCATTGCCATTGGTGTCACTCTACCCGGTTTGGTCAATCCAGAAACAGGGGTTGTAGAATACATGCCAAATATCAACGTAGAAAAATTAGGGTTGGCTGATGTCATCCGTGATAATTTCCATGTTGAATGTTTTGTCGGTAATGATGTGAGAGGCATGGCTCTGGCTGAACACTATTTTGGGGCCAGTAAAGATTGTAAAGATTCAATATTAGTCAGTGTGCATCGTGGTACGGGTGCCGGCATTATCGTTAACGGAAAAGTCTTTTTAGGCTTTAACCGCAACGTTGGTGAAATTGGTCATATTCAAATTGATGCTATCGGTGATAAGTGCCAGTGTGGCAATTTTGGCTGTTTGGAAACTGTTGCCTCCAACCCTGCCATTATTAATCGGATTAATAAGTTAATTGAACAAGGGTACAAAACCTCGCTATCCTCTGTTGATACTATTGATATGACTGCGATCTGTAATGCCGCCAATCGAGGTGACGAACTCGCAACCCAAACCTTAACCCGAGTGGGCAACCATCTAGGTAAAGCGATTGCAATGACAGTGAATATGTTCAATCCTCAAAAAATAGTCATTGCTGGAGACATTACTCAATCCAAAGAGATCGTTTTTCATGCAGTACAAAACTGTATCGATAACCAAACACTCTCAGCCTTCCACACCAATCTGCCGATCGTTGCATCACGACTCTATAAAGAGCCAACCATGGGTGCTTTTTCGATGATTAAACGAGCCATGCTTAACGGTATTTTGTTACAAAAATTGTTGGATCATTAAACGCCTTTCACACTTTACAATCTACAAAGTCTATTCACATCTCAAGCTGTACTGTAAAGTATGGCTTGATTTCATTAAAATTATTAAACGTTGTAGAGAATTATCTGTATGGAACTGTTTTTCCTTATTGCTGCATTTGTCACCGGCTTTTTAGCCTTAAAGTGTAAGCTTCCACCTTTAGTTGGCTTCTTAGTTGCGGGTTTTGCACTGCATGCTTTTGGGTTTAACTCATCAGACACTTTAGTCACCTTTGCCGATTTAGGTGTCACCTTACTACTCTTTACCATCGGCCTAAAACTGAATATAAAAACCCTACTCGCTAAAGAGATTTGGGCCAGTGCAACGATTCACAATTTACTCTCTACCGCCTTTTTTTTCGTTGCCCTATTAAGCTTTAAAATCCTTGGCATCACCATGATGGCTGACTTACATGTTGGTCAACTACTGTTGCTAGGCTTCTCCCTCTCCTTCTCCAGTACCGTCTTTGCGGTAAAATCTCTGCAAGAAAAAGGGGAAATGAATGCGACCTATGGCAGTATCGCAATAGGTATTTTGGTCATGCAGGATATCTTTGCAGTGATCTTTTTGACCGTATCGACAGGAAAAACACCTGAATTAACCGCCCTTATTCTCTTTACTCTTCCACTGTTTAGACCAATTTTTTATAAACTTCTAGATTGGGTTGGTCATGGAGAAATGCTGGTATTATATGGCATCTTTATCGCATTAATTGCCGGAGCGGGTCTGTTTGAGCTTGTTGGAATGAAACCCGATCTCGGAGCATTAGTGCTTGGCATGTTACTAGCCGGACACAGTAAGGCTTCTGAACTGTCAAAATCCCTGTTTAATTTGAAAGAGATGTTTCTGGTCTGCTTCTTCTTGAATATTGGTTTATCTGCGACTCCGACACTCTCTGGCTTCATAATGGCCATTATTTTATTGCTGCTACTGCCGATAAAAGGGGTCCTCTACTACCTAGTACTGAATGGCTTTAAATTTAGAGTTCGTACCTCACTTCTCACCTCATTAACATTATTTAATTACAGTGAGTTTGGTCTTATCGTCGGCGGCTTAGCCTATAAGCTTGGTTGGTTACCTGCTGACTCTTTAGTCGCCATCGCCATGGCCGTGTCTCTCTCCTTTATTCTCTCCGCGCCGTTAAACCGATTTGGTCATGAGATCTATCTAAAATCTATGAACTGGTTAAAAGAGCAATCGGATGAGAAGCTCAATGCTAAAGATCAGCGTATCTGCTCAGGGAGCTCCTCCATTCTTATTTTAGGCATGGGTCGAATCGGAACAGGCGCTTATGATGAATTACAAAAACAGTATGGCGATACCATATTGGGCATTGAGTTAGTAGAAAGTGCTGCAATACGCCATAGAGACGAAGGAAGAAATGTCATCAGTGGCGACGCGACTGACCCTGACTTCTGGGAACGAATGATCGATACCTCCAAAATAAAGATCATACTGCTGTCAATGCCAAACCATAAAGGTAACGAGTTCGCGCTGGAGCTACTCAATAAACATAACTACCAAGGTCAAATTGCTGCTATTGCCTCTTACCCCGATCAGGTTGAAGCGCTTAAAGAGCAAGGGGTTGATGCTGCGTTTAACATCTACAATGAAGCGGGGATCGGTTTTGCTCGACACGTAACGGAACACCTTAACCCTAAACTGTAGGTATTCTGATTATTTACCGCTCACTGTTTAAATACTGACCGCGATTAGATGCTATCTTTTAAAGTGGCACTTTTTTTAGATATAATCTAATTGCAACATGATTCATTAATTTAATTGTTAACTTCCTATTGCTTTTCCTATCGATACTGTCAAATTGGAGTCATAGATTTGATTTAGATTAACCAAAGTTTCATGAGGGATTTTTATGTGTTCAATATTTGGCATCCTAGATATAAAAAGTGATGCAGCACCACTTCGCACGTCGGCATTAGAGATGTCTAAAAAACTAAGACATCGTGGCCCAGACTGGTCTGGTATCTACTCTTCTGAGCATGCGATCTTAGCTCATGAACGTCTTGCCATTGTTGGTCTCAACAGCGGTGCGCAACCTCTTTACAGCCAAGATAAAAAGCACGTATTAGCAGTTAATGGTGAAATCTACAACCATAAAGAGCTTCGCGCAGAGCTTGAAAGCGATTATCAATTTCAGACAGATTCTGACTGTGAAATCATTCTCGCCCTATATCGAGAAAAAGGCGCTGCACTTTTAGAAGATTTAAACGGTATCTTTGCCTTTATTCTTTACGATGAAGAGACCAATGAATTCTTAATTGGCCGAGACCATATCGGTATTATCCCGATGTACCATGGTCATGATGAACATGGAAACTATTACGTCGCTTCTGAAATGAAAGCCTTGACGCCAGTATGTAAAACAATCAGTGAATTTCCTCCAGGTCACTTCCATTCAAGTAAACAAGATGAACCGACTCGATACTATGTTCGTGATTGGATGGAGTACAACGCAGTCAAAGGTAACCTCACTAGTAAAGAGGATCTTACTCAAGCTCTTGAAGATGCCATTAAGCGTCAGTTGATGACGGATGTGCCATACGGTGTTTTATTATCCGGTGGACTGGACTCCTCGATTACCTCTGCTGTCGCTAAACGTTTTGCGGCAAAGCGTATTGAGGATGATGAGCAATCTGCTGCATGGTGGCCTCAACTTCACTCTTTTGCTATTGGCCTTGAAGGGGCGCCGGATTTGATTGCAGCAAGAGAAGTTGCTGACAAGTTAGGTACTGTTCACCACGAAATGACCTATACCATTCAAGAAGGGTTAGATGCGATTCGTGATGTTATTTACCATATTGAAACGTACGATGTCACTACTATCCGTGCTTCTACCCCTATGTTTTTGCTAGGCCGAAAAATCAAAGCGATGGGCATCAAAATGGTGCTATCTGGAGAAGGGGCGGATGAGATATTTGGCGGATATTTATACTTCCATAAAGCGCCAAATACCAAAGAGTTCCACGAAGAGACAGTGCGTAAGCTTCTCGCCTTAAACATGTTTGATTGTGCTCGTGCTAACAAATCGCTTGCGGCATGGGGCGTAGAAGGTCGCGTACCTTTCTTAGATAAAGAGTTTATTGACGTTGCAATGCGCCTAAACCCTGCTGATAAGATGTGTGGTAATGGAAAGATGGAAAAACACATTCTGCGTGAGTGTTTTGAGCACTATCTTCCAGAGTCTATCGCATGGCGTCAAAAAGAGCAGTTCTCTGATGGCGTCGGTTATAGCTGGATCGACACCCTAAGAGAAACTGCCGAAGCTAAAGTGACAGATAAGCAGATGGAGAGCGCAAAATTCCGCTTCCCTTACAACACCCCAACCACTAAAGAGGGGTATGTATACCGCGAAATCTTTGCTGAGTTGTTCCCATTAGAAGATGCAGCGAAATGTGTACCTGGTGGTCCATCTGTAGCGTGTTCATCAGCCAAAGCTATTGAGTGGGATGAATCATTTAAAAACAGCGTGGATCCTTCTGGTAGAGCGGTAAAAGCGGTACATAACGAAGCGTACTAAACTCTTTTGCAGTAGTGAGATCAAAAAAGGCATCCCTCGGGATGCCTTTTCTCTCTCTGGGTAAGACTACTTATCAAAATCGATATTGGTATTCTCAATCACCACTTCTACTTTTTGACTGATCAATTTAATCAACAAAATTGAACGCACTTCACCATCAGCCTCTTTATAAACCGCTTCAACATTGGCGTAAGGGCCACTTTTGATTACCACTTCTTGCCCTTCAATCGGTAATAAGTCAACGATTTCATCATGCGCTTTTAACTGCTCTATCTGTTTCAACGATTCTATTAATTGCTCGTCGATAACTCGAGGAACTGCTCCAATGCGCACAAAATCACTGACACCGCGGGTAGAGCGTACCGTCGTATAGCTAGGTCCAAGGTCGACATCAAAATGGATAAAGACATAACAAGGAAAAAGAGGCTCTTTCACTCTGCTCTTTTTTCCTCTTACTAACTTATCCACTTCAATTTCAGGAAAGTAGCACTCTACTTCTTGGTTCTCTAAATGCATCACAGCCCGACGCTGATCCCCTCGTTTGCAATAGAGTAAATACCAACATTTCATTTGTAATCTGACTCCGATAATACGGGTTAATTCTATGCGTAATCCTAACAGCTTCAAACCGAGATAAAAACTGCCTAAACGCCACTCATTCAACATTCAGCTAAAAAACAGGTTACCAAATGTTAAATTGTAAAAATCTYTAATAAATAAATATTTCAGAGTTTAATTTCACGCACAACCAAAAAGAACAGAGTATTAAACTGAAAATTTGCTTATTTTTAGGCTCAAACTAAAGAAACCACAAAAAATCAGGAGTAACCTATTTTGTCGGAAATTCATACATAACCCCGCATATCAGCACCTTACAATGTAGCGTAAAAGTAACAAAATATGGGTTGTTTGCAGACTTATAATCCACAGAGTATAACTAAATGCACATTTATATCGAAAAAATACGCAATTCATAGAGAGTAATATGCCAAATCAATCATCGACATTACTGGGGCATCCTAAGGGATTGTTTCTTCTATTTGGAACGGAACTTTGGGAGCGTTTCTCCTATTATGCGATGAGAGCCATCTTAGTCCTCTACCTGACAGATAAAACAATCAATGGTGGCATGGGGTGGACGACAGCGGAAGCTCTTAATTTATACGGTATTTATACTGGTCTTGTTTATATTACCCCTCTGATTGGGGGTTGGCTTGCGGATAACTTCTTAGGCCAGAGAAAATCACTGATTATCGGTGGTGCTCTTATGGCTATTGGACAGTTCATTCTTGCAATGCCGAACCATGTTCTTCCTTTGGAGCCTGTTTACGCCTTCTACTTAGGTCTGGCCTTTATTATTGTCGGTAACGGTCTATTTAAGCCAAATGTTTCGAGCATGGTTGGCGATCTGTATCAAGAGGGGGATAACCGTCGAGATGGCGCCTTTACCATCTTCTATATGGGTATTAACATCGGTGCCCTACTTGCTGGTGTAATTACAGGCCTTGTTACGGGCGATATGGGGTGGAAAGCAGGCTTTGCGACAGCAGGTGTTGGCATGATATTCAGTCTTATTATCCAAATGACGCTAGCTCAGCGCTACCTCGGTAATATTGGCAAAACGCCTGCTGCCCACCGAGCGCTGCATAAAGGTAATTCAAAGGACAAGCAGCCTTTAACTAAAATTGAAGTTGACCGCCTTAAAGTCATTATGATCATGGGCCTTTTTGTGGTGGTATTTTGGGCAGGTTTTGAACAGGCTGGCGGGTTGATGAATATCTTCTCTCAACAATACACTGACCGTATGGTTGGCAACTTTGAAGTGCCAGCAGCATGGTTCCAATCACTGAATCCATTTTTTATCATTACTCTTGCACCTATTATGGCTGCTATCTGGGTAAAAATGGGCCCTAAAGAGCCGGGCTCCCCTATCAAGTTTGCGATGGCACTGTTTTTCCTCGCCATTGGTTTTTTATGCATGGTGGGCGCTGTTCATCAACAAGGTGGTGACTTAGCCGTTAAAACCTCAATGATGTGGTTAGTTGGGGCTTACTTTTTCCATACACTGGGAGAGTTATGTCTATCCCCTATCGGTTTATCTATGGTCACAAAACTGGCACCACTTCGTTTAGCATCTTTGATGATGGGGGTATGGTTTGGCTTTAATGCGGTGTCAAACTATGTGGCAGGACTGATTGGATCACATGTAGGCAGTTTGGGTGCCATGCAAATCTTTGCTGGTATCGCAATTACTGCAACCATTGCTGGCGTCATCTTATTAATCTGCTCAGGTACCCTAATCAAATGGATGCACGGAGCAGAAAATGGCCTCCACATCGTTGATGATGAGAGTCCAGAAGGGGCAGTTGCCACACAATAGGCATAAGCACTTTAGGATTGTAAGCAAAAAAATGGCCAACTCATTGTTGGCCTTTGTTTACTCTTACTTTACGCTTTAATATAGGGCTGAACTAATTCTGCCATCATTATTATATGTTCGCTGTTGTCATTTAAACAAGGGATGTATCGGTACTCTTCCCCTCCAGCTTCTTGATAAATATCTCGGCACTCTACGGTCAGCTCTTCTAGCGTTTCCAAGCAATCAACAGAGAAAGCAGGGCTAATGATATCTAAACGTTTAACACCTCTGTTAGGAAGATCAACTAACTCATCACTGGTATAAGGCTTTAACCACTCTTCTTTACCAAAACGGGACTGATAACTCAATCCAATCTCCTTCGGTGTTAATTTTAGCTCAGCCGCGAGCAACTGAGTGGTTACTTCACAGTGTTCTGCGTAAATATCGCCGTTATCTACCAATCTTTTAGGGATACCATGATATGAGCAGAGCAGATAATCAGCACGGCCATGTTGTTGCCAATGAGCTCTTATCGATTGTGCTAACGCTAAAATATAGAGAGGTGATTGATAGTAATCACGAATAAAACTTAACGACGGCAATACCATCTTCTGTTTTAGTTCCGCAGCAACTCTATCAAATACAGCTGCGGTCGTTGTACTCGAGTATTGAGGGTATAAGGGTAGAACAACAATATGTTGACAGCCTCGCTCTTGCAGTTGCTCAATACCGCTTATGAGAGAAGGCGATCCATACGTCATGCCTAACTCAACCGGAACATCAATCAACGACTCAAGCTGAGCTTGTTGCCGCTGTGAGTAAACCAATAGAGGTGACCCTTCATCCATCCAGATGCTTTGGTAGAGTTTGGCGACTTTCGGGCTACGTAGAGGAAGAATCACGCCATTAAGTAACGGATACCAAAGTGCGGTTGGAATGCTCACGACTCGTTTATCGCTTAAAAACTCCTTAAGAAAAGCTTTCACACCCTGCGAGGTCGCGCTGTTTGGTGTCCCTAAGTTCACCAACAACACACCTGTTTGTTTATTGTTCACGCTCATTAACTGTCTTCCAATACATATCTTTAAATAAAAAAGGCGACCAATAGGTCGCCTCTAACTATATAGAAATAGGAGTTAAAGTCACTTATGAGAGTGCTTTTTCTAGATCCGAACTAACTTCAGCAACCGCTTTAGTCCCATCAAATTTCAGATAGGTCGTGTTACCCGCAGCCGCTTCTTTACCATAGTATTCTATCAGTGGTGAAGTCTGCTCATGGTAAACCCCTAAACGCGCTAATACTGTTTCTGCTTTATCGTCATCACGAACCACAAGATCTTCGCCCGTCTCATCATCTTTGCCTTCAACTTTAGGCGGATTAAACGTAACGTGGTAAGTACGACCAGATGGTAGGTGAGCACGACGCCCAGACATACGCTCAACAATCACGTCGTCAGATACATCAAATTCAATCACGTAATCGACAGCAACACCAATCTCTTTAAGACCATCAGCTTGCGGAAGAGTGCGCGGGAAACCGTCTAACAGAAAGCCTTTCTCACAATCGTCTTGAGCAATACGCTCTTTTACAAGGCCAAGAATGATATCGTCAGACACTAACTGGCCCGCATCGATAACGGCTTTTGCTTGCTTACCCATCTCAGTACCGGCTTTGATTGCAGCACGTAGCATGTCGCCAGTGGAAATTTGTGGGATACCAAATTTGTCCATGATGAACTGAGCTTGTGTACCTTTACCAGCGCCTGGAGCACCTAGAAGAATGATGCGCATTCTTTTCCCCTTTAAATATGAATAGATGTTATACCGAACGTCACACATTCAAATGCAATGATTATTGGCATATAAATTTCGGTATAAGAGTCGAAGTGAAATTAATTCACAGAACCATACACGGAACCGTGAACGCTATCAAGCTCGACATATCAATAGAGACAGTCGAGCTTGATAGTATTGTTTATCAAAAAAGCAGTTGAGTCGATTATACCTTAGTCAACCACCTTTGAGGTTTGATTATTTTGCAAGCAGTTGGTTAATTGCACCCAAGAACTGTGAAGGATCCTCTAAAGAACCTTTCTCAGCCAGCATCGCCTGACCCAATAACATCTCAGCCCAACGACCAAATGCTTCTTCATCCGTTTCATCTGCCATCGCTTTCACTAAAGCGTGCTCTGGGTTAATTTCAAAGATGTACTGTACTTCTGGAGCCGCTTGACCCGCTGCTTCCAACAACTTAGCCATTTGAGTGCCCATCTCATTCTCATCCGTCACAACTACAGCAGGTGTCGTGGCTAATTTAAAGGTGGTACGCACCTCTTTTACTCGGCTTCCTAAATAAGCTTTTGTTCTTTCAACGACCGAAGCAAACTCTTCTTCTTTCTCTTTCTGCTTCTCTTTATCTTCTTCGTTTTCAAACTTGCTTAAATCAAGATCTGCCTTCGTAATTGATTGGAATTGTTTCCCATCAAACTCAGTTAAGTAGTTCATCAACCACTCATCAATGCGATCATACATTAATACTACTTCAATCCCTTTCGCTTTAAACTGCTCAAGGTGAGGGCTGTTTTTCGCGGCGGCATAGCTGTCAGCAGTTAAGAAAAATATTTTATCTTGATCCTCTTTCATACGTTCAACATAACTTGCTAAACCAACACTTTGCTCTGCTGAATCGCTATGAGTTGAAGCAAAGCGCAGTAGGTTCGCCACTTTATCTTTATTGGCAAAGTCTTCTGCTGGCCCCTCTTTTAATACCTGGCCAAACTCTTTCCAAAATGAAAGATATTTTTCATCGTCATTTTTAGCAAGACGCTCAAGCAGAGTCAGGACACGTTTAGTACACGCATTACGTAAAGATTGCGTCACTTTGTTATCTTGTAAGATTTCACGAGAAACGTTTAATGGTAGATCATTCGAGTCAATCAAACCGCGTGCAAAACGAAGATAGCTAGGCATAAACTGCTCTGCATCATCCATAATGAACACACGTTGAACAAACAGTTTTAGGCCACTTTTATGGTCACGGTTCATCATATCCCATGGTGCTTTAGCTGGGATATACAGTAGGCTTGTGTAGTCGTTTTTACCTTCTACGCGGTTATGGCTCCAGACTAAAGGGTCAGAGTAGTCACCAGAGACGTGTTTATAGAACTCTTTATACTCCTCTTCAGAGATATCAGACTTATTACGTGTCCAAAGCGCTTGGGCTTTATTTATTTGATCCCACTTGCCCTCTTTATCATTCCCCTCTTCATCTTTTTCAATGCTCCAGATAGAAACAGGGATTCCGATGTGATCAGAATATTTACTGATCACCTCTTTAAGACGCCACTCATTTAAGAACTCTTTACCTTCATCACGCATATGAAGGGTAATTTCAGTACCACGTGATGCTTTAGTGATATCTTCAATTTCGTAATCGCCTTCACCCGCAGAATGCCATTGCACACCTTGCTCAGCAGGAAGACCGGCAGCACGTGTTTTTACTGTTACCGCATCAGCAACAATAAATGCTGAATAGAAACCAACACCAAACTGACCGATCAGCTGTGAATCTTTAGTTTCATCATTTGATAATTTTGAGAAAAACTCTGCGGTACCAGATTTTGCAATCGTACCAAGATGCTCAATAACATCATCACGGCTCATACCGATACCGTTATCGATCAACGTTAATGTATTGTTCTCTTCATTGAACGTGATTTTCACGCCTAAATCTGCATCACCTTCATAAAGGTCACCATTGGATAGCGCCTGAAAACGTAACTTATCTGAAGCATCCGAAGCATTTGAAATAAGTTCACGCAAGAATATCTCTTTGTTTGAGTACAAAGAGTGGATCATGAGATGCAGAAGCTGTTTCACTTCTGATTGAAAACCACGTGTCTCTTTATTATTTGTTTGTTGCTCGCTCATTTTAACTCCGACATTAATTCATTTACCTGTTACCTAAGTAGATTAGGCCGAAACATTTTTTTTCAAGAGCAATCAGTTAAATCAATGATTTTTTATTTTTTTTGATATAATGTGATCCAGATTTAGTGACTTTTATAGTTTTTGAACATGGAATGTGACTCTATTTCTTCGCTTCAGTATCCAATTTAGCTACATTATTATTGAGTACAAAAAATAATGAATAATGCAATTCCAAAGATAATGCTTGGTCAACGGTTTATTTTTAACCCGACAGACAATAGCCTTGTTGATGAGTTAAATGATAGTCACTATGCGAGACTAGGCACCAACGAGAGTCGTGTTCTTAGTCTAATGATTAAAGAAGCGGGTAATACTGTTAGTCGCGACCAACTGCATGAGTATGTGTGGCGTGACCAAGGTTTTGAAGTTGATGACTCAAGCCTTACTCAAGCCATATCTACCCTACGAAAAATGCTTAATGACTCGACCAAGTCGCCTGTGTTTATCAAAACGGTACCTAAAAGAGGCTATCAATTTATCGCAACAGTGAAAACACTCACTTCTGACGTTGAATTGACTGACTCTATCTATGCCATCTCCACAAAAAAAGAGTCTCTTATCCAACAATCGGCGGTAACGAGTGAACCTGTTGAGGAGAGTATTAAGGTAACCAACCAAAGTGCAGAGCCGATTCAAGTAACAGCATCGAGTAAGCCAATTGAACCAATAAGTGCACCAAAAAAGCACCCATCGCCAATAAGATGGTTGATGTTAATTGCCGCACTCATTCTGCCTTTCATCGCTTACAGCTCATTAAGCCCAAAATCCTCCGCCTTTGTTCAGGTCGCTCAGTATGATCAAACACCGATTTTAGTCCCAATGAATCATCCTGATATTGCTAATTGGAAACCTCTGATTGAGCGCTGTGTGATTCGTTATAATCAGGTGCATACTGGCACAATGAAACCGATAGAAGTGATTGCGACCAGTGGGCAGGGGGAGCAATTAATTCTCAATTATATCCACACTCTCAAGCACTCAAGTGAAAGTATCACCGTGAGATTACTCATTGACCAAGTTAAAGTGGATAAAGTATGCAGCTAAATAAACAACACAGCTTGAATATAAAAAAACATCTCGCACTTATCATTCTACTGTTATCAGCAGCTCTTAGTGCTTGGTTATATTGGAGCAGTGATTTTAAAACCACTCAGCTATTAACCTCCCAGAAATGGGAGTCAAACATGACCACTCGTATCAATACAACGTTAAATATTCTTAGCAACCTGAAACGAGCTGACATCAATAGCAACGTGGTGTATCACCCAAATGGAAAATACTCCAAAGACAGCATCATTAAGTTGTACTCAGAAGATGGACAAACCATCCCTTCAGAGATTCACATCAATGAGTCAGGGAAGTGGAGTTTTAGTGGCCAATATCTGATTATCAATCCGGTTGATTTCAGCGATGTAACTGCCAATGCTACTCGTGAGTTCAGTAAAGAACAGATCACTGAAATGATGAAGATTTTTAAAATGCAAGCAGAACGGACCCAACGCGTTGATATTATCAATAACAAAACGCTGCTGCTCACCAGTTTAAATAACGGCTCTGCAATCCTCTTTACTCACTGATACCTCTTACCTCTGATTCAGTGGCGATATCATATCGCCACTGATGCTATCTCTCTATCGTCAAAATCCATTACTGACAACTTACCATTCTGATACACACCGTAACTTGCAGGGTGATTATCACGAGGAAAAGTGACAGAACCAGGGTTAAACAGAAACTGTTCTCCATATTGCTCCGCAACCGGAATGTGAGTGTGCCCATGAACAATCACATCATGATGATTTAATGGTGGCGTATTATCTTTATGATAAAGGTGACCATGAGTCAAAAAGAGTCGCTGCCCACTTTCAAGAAGTACATAGGTAAAATCAGACATAATAGGGAATGTGAGCAGTGCTTGGTCTACTTCACTGTCACAGTTCCCTCTCACCGCGATGATCTTATGGGCATAACGATTTAATAACTCAGCGACTGCTTTCGGATCATAACCTTGGGGGATCGGATTACGCGGGCCGTGGTATAACACATCCCCGAGCAGAATTAGATGTTCAGCGCCTGATGCAGTGAATTTCTCTATTGCCACCTGGGTAGCAGGCAGACTTCCGTGCAGATCCGACACAAAGAATATTTTCAAGTTCGCTTTCCTAGTCAAAAACAATAATGAGAGTATACGGCAACTCTATTACTATTCCCTGAGTAACATCAAATCAGTTTCCAGTTATTCTCTTTCTTTTCATGGCTAACTTTATTTTTTTCACTCTTTATTTATACTTAAAGCACCATCCATATTCGGAATCATTATGAAGATACTATTAACAGGTGCTAGTGGTTTTATTGGTTCATACCTTCTTGAATACTTAAAGCACCACACACTTGTGGTATTAACACGGTCGATTCCTCGAGCTGAAATCCAACTTTCTCACATCACTTTTGGTAATATATCCTTCATTGAGTCGCTTTCTGAGTTAGAGCACCTTGACGATATTGATGCCATTATTAATTTAGCGGGGGAGCCCATTTTCAATAAACGTTGGTCCACTGAACAGAAAGATAAAATCTGTCAAAGCCGTTGGGATCTTACCAAACAGTTGGTTGAGCAATGTAAAGCCAGTTCAAACCCACCTCACATATTCATTAGTGGTTCTGCGGTTGGATTCTATGGCGATCAACAATCCAATCCATTAGATGAAAATCACTCATCACCTACTGCAGGTTTTACTCATATGGTGTGTGATAAATGGGAGAAAATTGCCAATCAAGCCCAATCAGAACATACTCGAGTGTGCACCATTAGAACTGGGGTTGTGTTAGGTAAAAAAGGGGGTGCACTTGCGAAAATGTTACTGCCTTATCAATGCGGTCTTGGCGGCCCTATTGGTGATGGTAAACAGTATATGCCATGGATTCATATTGAAGACATGGTACAAGCGATTGTCTTTCTATTAAACAGCAGTACAGCGCAAGGTGTATATAACCTGACGTCTCCCCATCCTGTTTCTAACATTGTCTTCAGTCGCAGTCTTGCCAATACACTGCGACGACCTCACTTTCTATTCACTCCAACCCCTATGATAAAGCTCGTGCTTGGTGAGTCTTCAGTGTTACTGTTAGACAGCATTAAAGCCAAACCCAAACACCTCGTCGATTCTGGTTTTCATTTTCACTTTCCAAGAATTGAAACGGCGCTGAAAGATCTTTTAAAGTAAGGATAGAATGAGACGTTCAATTTTAATCACGGGATGTTCAAGTGGTATCGGTTACCAGTGTGCCCATGATCTGCATAACCATCAAAGTCGAATAAACGGCGTAACAACACCGACTTTTCAAGTCATCGCCTCCTGCCGTAAAGCAGAAGATGTTGAACGTCTAACCTCAGAAGGGCTTACGTGTATCCAGCTTGATCTTAAAGACCCCTCTAGCATTACTAAAGCGGTCGAAGAGACCTTATCACTTACCGATGGTTCAATTTATGCTCTATTTAATAATGGGGCTTATGGGCAAGCTGGCGCTTTAGAAGATCTACCAAGAGAAGCTCTGAAGGAGCAGTTTGAGGTAAACTTGTTTGGTTGGCATCAACTTATTTCAGAACTATTACCCACCATGCGAAGAGCTGGATGTGGCCGTATCATCCAGAACAGCTCAGTCCTTGGTATTGTCGCAATGAAGTACCGTGGAGCCTATAACGCATCAAAATTTGCGGTAGAGGGGTGGACAGATACGTTGCGCCTTGAATTACGAGGCAGCGGTATTCAAGTTAGCCTAATTGAACCTGGGCCGATTGAATCACGTTTTCGAGCCAATGCCTTACACTCTTTCCACCGCTGGATAGCCCCTGAACATAGCGTTCATCAACGGTCATACCTCAAACAAATTGAACGCTTAGCAAAAAAGGATTCAAACAATAAGTTCACCTTGCCATCCTCTGCTATTGTGCCACCTCTGCTGCACGCTTTAACCGCAAAAAAAGCCAGAGTTCGATACCGTGTAACGACCCCAACCAAGATTTTTGCCCTACTTAAGCGACTTTTATCCAGCAAGCAGCTCGATTTTCTGTTAGCTAAAGGTGATTGATAACCACTGTCATCTATGTGTCATGTTAGGCAAGTAATATTCATCATGTGAAACAGACACAGAAAGTGACAGAGGAAAAAATGACATTTAATCAAGTAAATTGGCTTTGCGTTGGCTTAGCACTAACGGCTCTACTTCTTTTTTAATCGCCACTATTTGCTTCACCCCCTTGAAAATCAAGCGATATGCCCTCAGATTATGGCTATAGAACTTCATTAAGGTGAACCAGACAATGCAGCCCAATTACATCACAGAACTGAACCAACAAAACTTCCAAAGCGTCATTGAGGGATCAACGCAAGCGCCTCTGCTTATTCACTTTTGGGCCGCATCGCAGCCAGAAAGTGCCGATATAATTCCCAGCTTGCAACAGTTAGCTCACCAATATTCAGGTCAATTTACTCTCGCACTACTCAACTGCGAACAAGAGCAGATGATCGCTAGCCAGTTCGGTGTTCAAGCCCTGCCAACCATTGCTCTATTTATTAATGGTAAGCCAGTGGATGGCATGGGTGGCCCACAAACCATTGAAGCGATCACTACGATGTTAAGCAAGCACCTCCCAAGCCAAGAGGAGATGCAATTGAAAGCGGCCATGGAACTGGTTGATGCTGGAGAGTTTGAACAAGCTCTACCCACACTACGGACTCTGCTTGTTCACTTTCAAGGTAACAGTATTATCAAACTTGCTATCGCAGAGTGTTTAGCGGAATTGCAACAGTTTGATGAAGTCGAAAACCTATTAACGTCGATTCCAATGCAAGATCAAGATGCTAAATACAAAGGATTAATTGCCAAGCTTGAATTACATAAACAAGCAGGTGATACACCGGAAATTCGTCAGCTTGAAGCGCAACAAAAACAAGATCCTTCAAGTTTGTCCATCGCGCTTGAGCTAGCGATTGCGTATAACAGTGCAGGTCGTCAAGATGAAGCCTTAGAGCTTTTAATTACCATTTTACGCAAAGATCTTAACTTTAATGATGGTGACGCAAAAAAGACTATGATGGATATCTTGGCCGCTCTGGGTCAAGGAAATGCAACCGCAGCCACCTATCGTCGTCAGCTCTACTCACTGCTCTACTAATTCCCATTCTGTGTCATTCGGTGTAGGCACAAACATGCCCTACACCGTTACTGATAAAAACAATATTATCGTCTCTGCATCTAGCTCTAATATTTACATATTATTACCACTTCTCAGTCTTCTTTATCGCGTTTATAGGTTAGTCTGTCAGTTACTTAACCAAAACCTAAAGGAACAAGATGATGCCTTACGATACGCTCATAGCTCTTGGTATATTTATCTTAGTCGCCATGGCTTTTATTGCCGCTGGTGTGAAAATGGTCCCACAAGGAAACAACTGGACTGTAGAGCGGTTTGGTCGCTACACCAAAACCCTACGCCCTGGGTTAAATTTAATCGTTCCTTTCATTGACTCCATTGGGCATAAAATTAACATGATGGAACGGGTTATGGACATCCCTGCCCAAGAGGTCATTTCAAAAGATAATGCCAATGTCACCATTGATGCCGTCTGTTTTGTGCAAGTGATTGACGCCTCACACGCCGCTTATGAGGTGAACGATCTTGAACACGCTATCAGAAACTTAACCTTAACCAACATTCGTACTGTTTTAGGCTCAATGGAGCTGGATGAGATGCTAAGTCAAAGAGACAGTATAAACAGCCGCTTATTGACTATTGTTGATGAAGCAACCAATCCATGGGGCGTTAAAGTAACCCGTATTGAGATAAAAGATGTTCAGCCACCAGCTGATTTAACCGCGGCGATGAACGCGCAGATGAAAGCCGAGCGTAACAAACGTGCCGATGTATTAACTGCTGAAGGGATACGCCAAGCCGAAATTCTCAAAGCGGAAGGTCATAAGCAAGCTGAGATCCTAAAAGCGGAAGGTGACAAACAAGCGGCTATTTTACAAGCCGAAGCACGCGAACGTGCCGCAGAAGCCGAAGCAAACGCCACCACTATGGTATCGGAAGCCATTGCCAAGGGTGATATGCAAGCCGTAAACTACTTTATTGCTCAAGGCTATACTCAAGCACTGAAATCCATTGGTGAAGCGGAAAACAGCAAGATCATCATGCTGCCTCTAGAAGCTTCAGGTTTAATGGGATCAATCGCAGGTGTTGCCGAAATGTTTAAACACAACAATAACGACGACAAGTAACCACATAACCGTTCGGAGTTAATATGATTGAATTGCTAGAACAGATGAACCTATGGCACTGGCTCGCTTTCGGGTTAGGGTTATTATTATTGGAGCTTCTCGGCACAGCAGGTTATCTACTCTGGGTCGGATTATCAGCAATGATAGTGGGAGTATGCCTCTCTTTGATACCCATGAGTTGGCAACTTCAGTGGATCGCTTTTGCCAGCTTCTCCTTAATGGCGACTTGGTTGTGGTGGCGTTATCAACACAACAAAGATCGTCAAGATGATGAGAGCTCACTACTCAATAAGCGAGATTTGCAGATGATAGGTAAAACCGCTCGTATAGAAGAGGCAGTGTTACAGGGGAAATGTCGAGTCAAAATTGGTGATACGACTTGGACAGCGGAGACCAACAAAGATCTTGAGGCCAATACTTTAGTAAAAGTGGTAAAAGTCACAGGCATTGTTCTCACTATCGAGCCGGTGTAGCAATTCAGAGCAAGCCAGACAACACGTCTGGCTTCTATCTACTTTCCATGTTGACACAAACCATCAATAATTGGGCACTCTGCACTATCATCGCCAGGACAACTGACCGCTAAAGCCGTGAGTGTCTCTTTCATCAACTCCAGCTCGTTTACTTTCTCTTCTATCTCAGAAATCTTTTTTAATGTTTTCGCTTTGACATCCGCACTACGACGATTCGGATTATTCGCCCACCCCAGCAGATCCAAACACTCATCTAAGCTAAAACCCACCATGCGTGAGCGTCGAATTAAAATTAATTCATCGATCTGTTTCTGATGATATATCCGATAGCCATTATCACTTCGGCGCGGTTCAGAGATTACCCCCTTACTTTCATAAAAGCGGATGGTTTTTGCGGTAAGGCCAGTCAGTTTTGCTACTTCACTGATATTCATCACTCATTCACCTCTCTAGCTACTGTTTCATTATAGTTTCTACCTTCCAGTTACTGTAGGGTCAAGATGAAAAGAGATTGTTTGCTTGTTATTCATAGTAAACCGATTAAAATCCCCCCTATTAAGACAGCCTGAGAAAGAAGATCACCATGAATCGTAAAAAAAAGATGAACACTATTTTGAAAAAAAGGCTCAAAAAGGCCAATGCTAAATTGCACACTAGCAACAAACCTAAATACATCTCTAAAGCCGATAGAGCTAAAATGGATCTAGAACAACAGACGCAAACACCGAATGAAACGTCACCTGAAGAGCAAGAGTAAATTTCTTACTATTAGTCATTGACCTTACTCTTGCTAGAAGGTTTACACTGTCTTTCAGTTGATAATCCTATGGCGAGTTATTATGAGTGATTTACTATCCATCCCACTACAAAAAGTTCGCTGTATGGGCTGTGCAAAAAAAATTTCCGCTGCGCTCAATAATGTTGATGGTGTCATTACCGTTGAGGTCGATACTCACGCGGCGAAACTGTCCGGTGACTTTATATTATCGGACGCTTTCAATGCAATTGAACAGCTAGATTATCTTGCAGGAGAGCACCACCAACTGGCGCTCTCTGGGCTCAATTGCGGACGCTGTGTTGCCAAGGTCGAATCTGCGCTAGCCCCCCACCCACTCATCGCTCACTACAGCGTATCCAAAACTGAACTGCACGTCACAGGGTTAATCACTGAAGCGGATCTTATTGCCCTCATTCATCAGATCGGATTCCAAGCCAATCAACAAAAGAGTTCTTTTCCCCTTGCTGAACCTAGCGTGACGGAGGCTCTACCCACTCCGACTGAGCCAGTTCAAGCGAATCAATCCAATAGCCAAGACTTCATGTTAACAGGCATGACTTGCGCCAGTTGCGTCGCCTCAGTAGAGCAGACAATTCTATCCGTAACAGGGGTCACCTCAGCGGTGGTCAATCTTGCAGAAAAGACAGCCAGTGTCAGAGGGAGTGCTTCATCTGAACAGATCATTGCCGCCATCATCAGTGCTGGTTACGGGGCGCAAATCAGTGACGATGAGAGTGAACGCCGCGCCACACAGAAAAAGCAGCAACAACAGCTATTAAAAACTCACCGTACCAACACCATTATCTCACTATCAATAGGTATACCTCTGATGTTATGGGGATTACTGGGTGGGAACATGATGATCTCATCACCTCAAGATCAACTAATTTGGGGCGTGGTCGGGATTCTGTGTCTAGGTCTTCTTTTCACCGCAGGCAGACACTTTTTCATTAATGCTTGGAAAGCGTTTACTCACCACAGAGCAACCATGGACACCCTCGTCGCCTTAGGCACTGGTGCCGCTTGGCTCTACTCGATGACAGTCGTTATCGCACCTTATCTTTTCCCCGCAGAAGCAAGGCACATCTACTTTGAAGCCACTGCGATGATTTTAGGGTTAATCACCCTCGGCCATGCTATTGAAACCAATGCTCGAGGAAGAACCTCGCAGGCGCTTGAGAAGCTGCTTAACCTACAACCTCAAACTGCCACTCTCATTGAGAACGGAATTGAAAGAGAGGTGCCATTAAATCAGGTTATTGCGGGCATGCTATTACGCTTAAAACCCGGTAATAAAGTTCCCGTTGATGGACGAGTTATAGAGGGTAACAGCTATGTCGATGAGTCAATGCTAACTGGAGAACCGATTCCAACGTTAAAAACCGCGGATTCAACGATCAAAGCAGGTACGTTAAACCAACAAGGTTCGTTGACCTTTATTGCTGAACAGATTGGAGAGGCGACAACCCTCTCACGAATCATCGCTATGGTTCGACAAGCACAGAGCAGTAAACCCGCTTTAGCAAAACTGGCTGATCAAATATCTGCGATTTTTGTACCCTCAGTCATGATCATTGCGACACTTGCTGCGATGGCTTGGTATAACTTTGGTCCTCAGCCTTCCAGTGTTTATATGTTGGTCGTTGCAACCACGGTACTGATTATTGCTTGCCCCTGTGCTCTTGGTTTAGCGACACCTATGTCGGTTACTGTTGGTGTGGGTCGCGCTGCGGAGTTTGGCGTATTAATTAAAGATGCGGATGTGCTGCAACAAGCCAGCACAATCGACACCGTTGTCGTGGATAAAACAGGCACCCTGACTCAAGGCAAACCGGTCGTGGTGGACATGCTTATCTATCAAGAGTGGCAAAAGTCCGAACTCCTGCCACTCAGCAGCGCAGTTGAATCTCACTCTGAGCACCCTCTTGCTCAAGCTATTGTTAATTATGCAAAACCTGAAAGTGCTCTCATTCCCACTTGTTCTGATTTTTTAGCCGTTCTTGGCCTAGGCGCGCAAGCCACCGTTGATCAGCAACAAGTTGTTATTGGTAACCAAAAATTTATGCAGCAACATGGAATAGAGACTTCTGCTGCTGACAGCGATCTTAACCACGCTTCGCATCAAGCTAACACCCCTATTTTAATGGCGGTGAATGGCGAACTAGCGGCCCTATTTCTGGTTACAGATCCTCTACGAGATGACTCTGCATTAGCCATTTCACAGCTCAAGCAACAGGGAATCGACGTCGTGATGCTCACCGGAGATACCCAAACTACGGCGACAATCATTGCTGAGCAGTTAGGTATTCAACAAGTGATTGCCAGTGTGTTACCGGATGGAAAGTCTGAGCAGATAGTCAAACTACAAGCTCAGGGAAAACGAGTGGCAATGATAGGGGATGGCATTAATGACGCCCCTGCACTTGCTCAGGCTAATGTAGGCATTGCGATGGGAAGTGGCAGTGACATTGCTATAGAGAGCGCACAAATCACCTTAATGAGGCACTCACTCGTTTCAGCGGTTCAGGCTATTGAACTCTCTAAAGCGACACTCGATAACATGAAGCAGAACCTATTTGGCGCTTTTATCTATAATATACTCGGTATCCCTATTGCGGCAGGCATTTTATATCCGTTAACAGGCAGCCTTTTGAGCCCAGTAATCGCGGGAGCGGCCATGGCTTTGTCATCCATCACCGTTGTCTCTAATGCGAACCGTCTGCGCCTTTTTACCCCCTCTTTCACCAATAAAAATGAGGTAAACCATGTTTAATCTATTTGGCCTACTTCTTATTGCCGCCATTATTTACTGGTTTTGGTTAGCGCCGAAACAGAAGTAATCGCCTTGATGATTACCCCCATATCCTATGTTATGAAGAGAGCAAAACCATGAAGCTAAATACCCTTATTATGTCCACTATCGCCATGTTTTCTGCATCTGCTTTTGCTACTGATGTGATTACTCATAAATCCCCATACTGCGGTTGCTGTACCGAGTGGGTAAAACACATGGAAGATGAAGGATTCAACGTTAGTGTCGTCGATCATGAGAATATGAATCCTATTAAACAGAAACTGGGCATTACCCCTCAACTTGCGTCATGCCATACTGCGGTTATTGATGGTTATGTTTTTGAGGGGCACATTCCTGCTCAAGACATTAAATCCTTCTTAGCCGATAAACCAAAACTGGCTGGACTTGCCGTACCTGGAATGCCAATGGGTTCGCCAGGAATGGAGTATGGTAATAAAAAGGATGCGTTTGATGTAGTTGGCTTTAGCAAAACAGGCATGACGGTTATCTACAACAGCTATAACAAGTAGCAGTGAATCAATCGTTAACTGCCTCTTGATTCCTCTCTATTCTAAGCACACTATAGAGATCTGTGTTTAGAATGGATTGCTCAATGAAACTGTCACGACTGCCTCTTTTTCTCCTTTTCATCTCTCTATTTTCGTTTGCAGAACCCTCTGTATGGCAAGCAAAAAAAGAGGGAGTGACCTACACCCTATTAGGTTCTATACACGCAGGGAATACAAGCTTCTACCCACTGCCCGACGCCGCTACGCAAGCCTTTAACAATAGCGATGGGCTAATTGTAGAGGCGGACATCACCTCAAGTGCTCAACCTACTCTCAGCGAGGCTACATTTACTGCCGAACAGGTTTTATCCTCTTCGCAGATAGCGCAACTGCGCACTATTCTAGACCAGTATTCATTAAGCCCCGAGCGCTACCTTCAGCTTCCACCTTGGTTATTAGCCATCACACTGCAGCTGCTGCAAATGCCTGAGGCAGGTTTGCAGGTTGAGTTAGGAGTTGATCTGTTTTATTTACAGCAAGCTCATCAAAACCGTACGCCAGTGTATGAACTTGAAGGCGTCGATTTTCAAATAACCTTGTTCCAAAATGTTGACCAAGAGGGCGCAGAATTGCTGATCGATACTCTATCCGGATGGGGGGAGTCTAAGCAGGAACTAATCTGTTTGATTGATGCGTGGCAACAGGGGGATGATGAAGCACTTGACCAACTACTCCAACAACATGAGTACAGCCAATCGTTAGCTGATCAGCTAATCTATGAGCGAAACAATCAATGGGTTCATGCGTTAACAACGAATCAGTTTGAATTGGCCGATGGGCACTACTTTATCTTGGTGGGAGCCCTGCACCTCGTTGGTAAACAGGGACTATTGCAACAGCTTCAGCAACATGGGTATACCGTTACGAAACTAACAAACAGTTCCAACAGCTCATGTAACGTTAACTAACCGGCTTATCCTCGAATCACATCAATACGGCGTTTTGCATGCAGAAGCAATGCTTTTACTTGAGTGAGTGTATCGAGTTTGAAATAGATAGAGACGCCTCCCTCTTTACCGCTGGTCACTACACCTAATACCCCTTCATTAGAACTAAAAATGGAGACTTTCAGATCGCCTCGAGTTTTGTAGTCGGCTTGAAAGTGTTCAAATTTGGTCACGCTAGGGGATATTTTAGTGATGTAATCGATGCCTTCAATCAACGAATCAATTTCATCATAATCCACATACGATTTCTTTTTGAGGTTGCTTTGACCGACCATTTTTATTAATTCAATCGTAATACCATACTGAGTCGTCCCTTCTGATACATTGATGAACTCTTTGCTCTCAACATCCAACTGGCTGCCATAAAGAGCAAAGATGCTGCCCACCTTCTCAAAACCGCGGATCATAACCACGCCTGTTTTGGCATTAAACGCCTCTAATTTCGACCCTACAGAATCAAAACCAGCTGCCACAGCAGAGGCACTCACTAAATGAGTCAACAAACCAATATAAACAAGCTTTTTCAACTGTTTGTTCATTCAAATCCCTGAAAAGTAAACCACTCTATTTTGATGATAATATCTGATATAGCCGTTGATATTATGATGAAAAAAAGCACTCAACAATCGCGTTGCTATCAAGGCGTGACATATGCCCAATGAAAAAGCCTCATCAGTTAACTGGACTTCGCTACGTCCTCTTTGACCCACCTCGCAATGATAATCATCACCACAAAGGCAAACAGCAATCGCCCCCACAAAATCGACATGATATCGGCGCCAAGAAGTAAGATTAAAATCGTATCTTCAATAACACTATGGGCAAGACCTAAAAAACAGACTGATAAGAGAATGTCTCTTTGTTTGATTCTCCCTGACTTCGCCTCATCGATAAGTAAACCGGCCCCAAAACTCAACCCTAGCGTTAAACCAATAACACACACGTTCGTCGCTTCCTTACCTATGGTTAAGGCGTTAAGTAACGGAGACAACATTTTTTGAATGACAGCCTCAATACCGAGCCATCTCAACACTCTCAGCAGAAACATCAATGCCGCAATAATAAAAAAGATTGAAATGAGCATAGCCACTTGATCACCAACCCAACGCAATAGAGTGTCAGGCCCCTTTTCAGGCTGCCACATCATTACCGCTTGCTGTTGTTGCCATCCACCGAACTGATAGACTGTATGGGTCAGAAAGCCTAATACAAAGCCCCCCACAATACGTAAAGGTAACGTTACCCTCCACGCGATACCAGATAATTTGGCGACCGCACCTTCAACGGGAAGGGCGTGAGCGAGCAGCATCATCACACCGAGTACCGATACTTGTGCAACCGATAAATCATGCTCCCCCATGAACTCAAAAAACACCACCATTCCGGTGTAGAGATTGGTCAACATAGCCGTTGCCCATACCAACCCCATCTCCTGTGGCAACCCCACCATCGCCATAAATGGTGACAGAGCCAATGCAATTATCTTCGTCCCCCCCATAAGCGTTAATAATTTAACGACAACCAGCGCCGGAATCATCACCTTTAGCAGCGTGAAGTACACCCTAACGACTGCGACTAAGAACCCTTTACACTCAGCGTACGCCCTATTATTAGTAATCAATTGAATCCTCAACCTGTGTCGCTTTATTGTAATTGTGGCTATTATAATTCTCGAAGGTAGAAATAATTCCAATAAATTGTTAAAAAAGTTACTATTAATTTCTTTTTCATTCAGTTTTGTTAATTATGTTTCTTGATCGTACCGATAAAGCCATACTGCGGTTTCTACAAAGTGATGCCTCTGTGAGCAATCTCCAGCTCTCGTCGGCAATTGGTCTCTCTCCTCCTGCTTGCCTTAAGCGAGTCAAACGATTAAAAAAAGAGGGCGTCATCAGTCGCGAAGTCGCTTTAGTCGATCAAGAGAAACTCGGGGCTTGTTTACATATTATTATGAACATTGAGATGGAGAGAGATCGATTAGATTTGAACAGAGCCTTTATTCAAAAAATGAAAGCAGCCTCTGAAGTGAAACAGTGCTACCAAGTAACAGGAGACACCGATTTCATACTGCTGGTTACCGTTGCGGACATTGAACGCTATGAAGCCTTCTGTAAAAGAGAAATTTACAGTGAGCCAAACATGAAAAACTTTCGAACCCACATTTCAATGAACAGAGTAAAATTTGAAACGTCTGTAGTCATTTAATAGAGAAAGCAGAGCCTCGCCAAATGAGGAGCGTTAAACAAGGTAGGTGATGAAAAAATTCCATTAAAAAAGCCTCGTCAAATGACGAGGCTTTAGAATGTGGTCGGTGGTGAGCTAGATTTTCGAATTCAGGAACCCACGACATTCGGGGTTAAATGCAAAAAGGCCTAGTCTTTCGACTAGGCCTTTTTAGAATGTGGTCGGTGATGAGGGATTCGAACCCCCGACCCTCTGGTCCCAAACCAGATGCGCTACCAAACTGCGCTAATCACCGGAACGAGACGTATAATACTGAACCTAAGGAAATTCACAAGTTTTAATTATCTATTTTCAACTATTTCAGTCTAAGTGGCTAATTAACCATCAAGATATCCATTTTTCACTACTGATAACTATGCGAATACCTGCCAAAACACTCTTGTCGCTAGTAACAACAAGATAACGCCAGAGGCTCTATCTATCCAAACGGCTTGTTGACGCAACTTATCCACCACTTTTTCGTTAGACAGTACAAATGCGATAAACGTATACCATAACCCATCAACCAGTAACGGTGTTGCGACTATAGTAACTCGACTAGCTAGCTCCGATCCTACTGCTACGAATTGACTGAATAGCGCGATAAAAAACAACGCCATTTTAGGGTTAAACAATGAGATCATTAACCCATCTCGCATCGCTTCATTTAGTGAAGCATCATCACCTGCCATCAATTTCGCGGCAACGCCGCCTTTAGATCGCAGAGCATTAAAACCAAGCCATGCTAAATATCCAGCGCCTAACACACTAATCACCGTAAACAACGTCGGAGACTTCTGCAAAATAACCGCAAGCCCTAACAGCGTCATTAACGCGTAAAAGCCGACACCAATAGAGTGTGCCCACGCGGTAGCAACACCATGGGTTCTACTGCTGCCTAATGTGTGCTTTACCACCATCGCTAAACTTGGGCCAGGTGACATAGCTCCTAGCATGCAGATAGCAAGAAGCGATAACCAGAGTTCAAATGTCATTATTTTCCTATTGGAGCAATCGTTGCTCTTGTTAATGTGGCCAAATCTTGTGGTGAGAGTTCTAACTCTACTCCTCGTCTTCCAGCACTAATAAACAGGGTATCAAAAGTGGTAGCCGTTTCATCCATTAAGGTCGGTAAACTCTTTTTCTGCCCTAATGGGCTGATGCCACCTACGATATATCCGGTGATTTTTTCAGCCATCGTTGAATCGGCCATATCTACTTTTTTGACCTTAAGGGCTTTTGCTGCCGCTTTAAGATCCAACTGATTAGCGACAGGGATAATGGCGACAGCAAGACGTTTAGCTTCCCCGTTGAGGGATATTAATAACGTTTTAAAAACCTGACGACTGTTTTGCGCCAGTTGTTCAACAGCCTCTAAACCATAACTGCTGTTTGTTGAGTCATGATGATACTGATGTACTTTATGTGTTACGCGCTTTTTCTTCACTAAATCAATTGCTGGTGTCATATTGCTCTCATAAAAAAACGGTGCTAATAGCAATTATTAGCACCGTTTCAAAT